>JANXSS010000290.1 GCA_025356535.1 Herminiimonas sp. | reverse complement strand
GCGCCAGCAGCACCGGCAGGGTGTCGGCGATCTGGTTCACGTAGCGGCCTCGCGGGTGGTCTGCTGCGCGGCCGAAAGCGGCCGGTTCGGCAGCGCCTCCGGATCTGCCGGCGTGTCCTGCGGCCCTTTTGCGATCATCCGGCTGATGTACCAGATGCCGACCGAAAAGACCACCACGTACACCAGGACGAACAGCGCCAGCGAGATCGCCACCGATACGGCGCTGACCGGCGAGATCGCGTCAGCGGTACGCAGCACGCCGTAGGCGATCCACGGCTGCCGGCCGATTTCGGTCACCATCCAGCCGGCCAGCAGCGCGATGAAGCCGACCGGCCAGGCGCGCGACAGCGGCTTCAAAAACCAGCGCGCTTCATAGAGCCGCTTGCGCCGCCAGAGAAATACACCGGTCAAGCCGATGGCAATCATCAGCATGCCCAGCCCGACCATGACACGGAACATGAAAAACACCGGCGCCACGGGTGGGCGGTCCTGCGGCTTGAAATCCTTCAGGCCGCGAAAGCGGCCGTTCCAGTCATGCGTGATGATCAGGCTGCCCAGGTTGGGAATGGCGATCTCGGCAAGATTGCGCTCGGCGGCCTTGTCCGGCCAGGCAAACAGCACCAGGGACGCGGGACCGTCGTCATCCCAGTGCGCCTCGATGGCGGCGATCTTTGCCGGCTGGTGCTGCAAGGTGTTCAAGCCGTGAAAGTCGCCCACGACAGCCTGCAGCGGCGCAAGGATCGCCAGCATGCCAAGCCCCATGTGCACCATCGTGCGCGCCTCCGCCGTGAAGCGGGCCTGCAGCAGATACCGTGCGCCGGTAGCCAGCACCACCAGCGACGTCGTCAGGTAGGTGGCGATCATCATGTGCGTGAAGCGATACGGAAAGCTGGGATTGAAGATGATGCGCAACCAGTCGACCGGATAGGTGACGCCGTTTTCGATGGCAAAACCGGCCGGCGTATGCATCCAGCTGTTAGCCGCCAGTATCCAGAAACCGGACAACGCCGTGCCCAGCGCCACCGCGACGGCGGCAAGGGTGTGCAGCCACGGCGGAAAGCGGTTCCAGCCGAACAGCATGATGCCCAGAAAACTTGCTTCGAGAAAGAATGCGGTCAGCACTTCGTAACTGAACAGCGGCCCCAGCGTATTGCCGATGACGGACGCGAACTTGCTCCAGTTGGTGCCGATCTGGTACTCCATCACGATGCCCGAGACCACGCCCATGGCAAACGAGACGGCAAAGATCTTGGTCCAGAAGCGCGCCAGGGTATGCAGATGCGCCGGGCCGCCATACAGCCAGCGTAGTTCCAGCGTGGCGATGAAGGCCGACAACCCGATCGAAAACGAGGGAAAGACGATGTGAAAGGCAATCGTGAAACCGAACTGGATGCGTGCGAGCAGCGCAGCATCGATACCGGCAAGCGTCTCCACCGTCACCTCCACAAAATGCCTGCCGTTGTCCTGCCTGGTCGGACCGCTGCCGCTGATTCGGTTGCATGCCCATGCAGCTTCCTGCGTCGCCAGGCCTGCGCTATCTGACTATGGCAAAGCAAGTTACCGGAAGTTCCTGCAAGCCGGAGGCGTTTGCAGCCTGCTGCAGGCTCGGGCTGCGACGGCAGAAGGCAACGCCCCTTGACTTCGAAGCACTGCCCGGGGCGCACCCACAGGACGCCGGATGGAATTTCCTTTTATCAACACAACTCAAATGAAAACGCCATTTGCGAGGCTATGTAAAACTAGCATCCACTCGACGCGATCGAAGGCTTGCCATGTTAGAACTTTCATTCAAAACGCTGCTTTACAGATATTTTTTCTTTGACTGGCTTTTCGTCGACGTCAACAAGGGTGACCTGTTCGAACGCTCGCTGGCTTGGCGGCACAACCTGAGCCAGGCACGCTGGCTGGCCACGTATCTGAAACGCTGGGTGTGCGTCGGCGCGGTGACATACGGTCTCGGCGCCATTTGCGAGACGCTTCTCGATGCGCCGTTACTGTCGGCCGTATTTTTCATACCGATGGCGCTCAGTGTCTCGATCAACACCGTCATCGGTTCGCTCATGCTCGGGTTCAAGCTGCTGCCAGGGCCGCTTTGAATCGAAGACGGCATTCACGTCCAGTCCAACGGGACGCTGCAAAACCTGCGTAACAAAAGCACCAGATGTTTCAAAAATATGCGCAAAATCTGCGCAAAACGCGCTGGATGCGATAGAACAGTTGAGCAACATCAGGTAATCGTCCATTGAGCGCCCAGCCACGCCGAGAAGATGAAATCATTCTTCTGGGCGCCCGCGCGCATCCCTACACGGTCGTCCGCCAGCGCTCTCGCAACAACAGATATGTCGGAGGGTTGCACGGTGTTGCGTGCTGCTGTGCAATTCGCAAACGCAGGTGCAGCGCCGTTACCTTAGCTTACATTTCCGTCACCGATTTTACATGTGCATTGCGCGCTGCGACCGCCACTGCTGCGACACTTGCAACGTAGCGTCATGTAGTAATCAGGCATTGCGCCACGAATCACCTGTAAAAGGAAATGCAATGGATTTCAATATCACCGCACTGGATTTTCTGTGGGTGGCATTAGGGAAGCTCTGATCAATGCACGATTTCTGGTTCGTTCCTGATTTTTCGGCGTTGAAAGTCGGCACATTGCGGACTTGGTCCGACCGAGGCTCAAAAATGAACGTTTTAGAGCCGAATTGGCCCTGTC
>JANXSS010000268.1 GCA_025356535.1 Herminiimonas sp. | reverse complement strand
TGACTTTGATGGAAGCGGCACCTGCGATGACGTGCAGGTTGGTGAGTATCAGCCCGGTATCGACGATGACCACCCCGGTCCCGACGCCTCGCTCGATATCGCCCTGCGGTGCTTCCTTTTCAGCCGCATCGGGTGACTTGCTGCGCGCGAGTTCGCGGGTCCGGCGCTCCAGTCGGGCTTCGGGTGTCGGCCGCTCGGGTCCATAGGCCACTACACGCACCACGGAAGGGCGAATGATGTCGGCCGCTTTGGTGGCCTGCGAGGGCAGGCTGGCGGTTTGCAAGCTGCGCAAGACCGCCGCATCAATGTCTTTCTGGGTGAGGGCATGGGCAGGCTGCCGATACCAGAGCGCCGCACTGCTTCCCGCCGTGGCCACGGCCAACACCAGCAACACCGCAAAGCTGCGCGGTCCCGGCCGCCAGCGTGTGCGGCGCGCATCGGACCCGGCTGCGGACTTATCCGCTGCGGCAACTGTGCTTGCGGCATGGTCGACGCCGTCGTCCTGCGCCGCATCGTGCGGCTGCCGGGAAGGCGAGCGGCTGTAGAAGGCAGGCCTTGGCATAGGGCACCTCGGACAAGTAGATAGCGTTGAATTAAAGACAGTAGCATGGTTTTCGCGGCCGTGCAGCGCTTCGGGCATCATGGAGAAATGGCCGTTCTCATCGATACACACTGTCACCTGGATGCGGCGGAATTCGGTAACGAAATGCCTTCCGTGCGTGCACGTGCAGCCCGGCAAGGCGTGGCTGTTTGTGTCATTCCAGCGGTCGCTGTCGGCAACTTCGAGGTCGTGCGGTTGCTGGCACACCGGCAGCACGATGCGTATGCGTTGGGCATCCATCCGCTGTGTACCGGAACCGCACTGGACGCGGATTTACTGCGCCTCGACGCTGAACTTGGCGCTCGCCGGAGCGACCCGCGCCTCGTTGCGGTGGGCGAGATCGGGCTGGACTATTTCGTCCCGGGCCTCGACGCGGCCCGGCAGGAGCATTTTTTCCAGGCGCAGCTGGATTTGGCACGCAAACACGATTTGCCTGTTTTGTTGCATGTACGCCGGTCGGTCGACAAGGTACTCAAGTATTTGCGACAGGCTGCGCAGGGGAAACCATGGCAGGGCATTGCACACGCTTTAAATGGCAGCGACCAGCAGGCGCAGGCTTGTCTGGAAGTGGGGTTGAACCTGGGCTTCGGCGGCGCCGTGACTTTCGAGCGCGCCCTGCAATTACGGCGACTCGCCGTCACGCTGCCGATTGATGCCATCGTGATGGAAACGGATGCGCCGGACATCGTCCCGCACTGGCTCTACCGGACCCGACAACAGCAGGTCGACGGCGTGCCCCAGGGGCGCAATGAGCCCGGCGAACTCCTTCGCATCGCAGGCGTCGTCGCCAGTCTGCGCGGCATCGGCGTGGCGGAACTGGCGCGCGCAACAACGCTCAATGCGGTGCGCGCATTGCCCCGACTCGGCGCATTGCTGGCAGAGGCAAACACGTCACGAGATTTCTTGCCCGTCCCGGAATCTCCGCATTGACCGTCAGCGCGGCCAGCCAAGGGACGTGATGAAGATTGATGTTTGTCTGTCATCCTTTTGACGCGCTGCCTCGTTAAAGCAAGGCAGTCGAAATTCAAACACTCAAGGAGCTTCCATGAAATTGTCATTTGCCCGTACCCTGCCTGCCGCCCTCGTTCTTGCCATCGCTTCGGTAGGCCTGTCGGCCATCGCGCAGACGCCGGCAGTGGCTCCGGCCACCCAGCCGACGCAACCCACCTTGGTGCAGAAAGTTGAAGCCACGGGAAAGAAGGCTGTCAGCGCTACCAAGCGCGTTGCCCGCAAAGCCGGCAAAGCCACCAAGAAAGTCGCGGTCAAAACTGGCAATGTTGTCGCCCGGGCGGGTCACAAAACTGCAGATGCCATGCGCAGCACAGGCGCAGCCATTGGTGAAAAAATTCCCGGTACGGCTGAAAACAATGCGGCCAAAGCAGCTGCTGCTTCCAAGCCTTGAGCTTTTGTCAGTCTCGAGAACCCGCTTCGGCGGGTTTTTTTTCGACCGTCAGCGGCGGCGGGCGAAGTACCATGCGCATCCGCAGAATCGTTTCCCGAGTCGCGACCCGCACCAACCCACCCGATGGCCAGCAAGATTTCCTCCCCCCCCGTTTCCCTCCCGGAAGTCAACTTCTCCGATTGGGGCGACATTCGTTACCTGCATCTCGGCACCGAATGGGTCCAGGGCTCCATGAAGCTCGA
>JANXSS010000261.1 GCA_025356535.1 Herminiimonas sp. | reverse complement strand
TCGCCGGCCTTGAGCTTCTTGACGGCACTCCCTAAGCCATACGGCACTTCTGCGGCATTCATGTAGTGGTCGCCATCTTTTTTGATATAGGTAAGCTTGGCCAGGGCTTCCTTGTCGCCGCGGCCGATGCCGTCATAGACTTCCTGTGCTTCCTTGCCATCGACCGATACGAAAAAACGCAGGCGCATGGTGGTGAAGTCCTCGTCCTTGACGCGCTCCTGGTAGAACTGCTTCAGGTCGGCCTCGGTGACAGCGTTGCGCACTTCGGTCGAACGCTCGCTGACGTAGACATTGGCGAGGATGTCGTTCTTGGCGCTTTGCATGGCGCTCTTGGCGACCTGCTTGTAGAGCCGGTCGGCAGTGTTGGCGGCAACGACCTTGTTGATGACGCGGTCGATTGCCACGGCCTTGTCGAGACCGGCATTGAGAAACGGCAGCAGTTCGGCCTCCGTGATGTCGGCGCCGTCGACGGTTGCCACGACCTTGACGTTGGAAAGCCCGGCAACGGCCGGTGCACCGGTCTTGGCGGCATCCTTCCTGGCGTCGGTTGCGGCGGCCGAGCCGAGCACGTCCAGGCCGAGATAGGCGGCGCCGACCGCCAGCATGGTGACGCCGGCAATGACGGCTGCGATTGCTTTGCGGTTGTAGATCGGTTCGCTCATGATGTTCTCTCTTTTAGTTGCTGGAAAAAGACTGCCGCCGATTAGCCGGGCCGTAGTCCGGAAAATGAAATCGCCTGCGTGAAACCGGTGATTTCCGCTTGTGCTGCATTACCGCCGTCGCACTTGTTAAGACACAGGTGGCCGGCGCTCCACGCAACGCCGGTCCGGTAGGATTGAATGGTGACCATCGCGTAGATAAATTCCGGCAGCAGCGCCGGTTCCTTGATGCTGACGATGATCGAGTTGCGGGCGCGAGACAGGCTCACCTGTACCGCCGAGTTGTTCTTGGCGATGACGTTTGCCGCGCTCTGGTAGTCCGCCGGCAGCAGCGCCTTCTTGTCGATCAGTGGCGCGATGTCCTTGACTTCGGCGCTCTTGACCTCCCGCGTGAAGGCGGAAATGAAGGCCGAGGTCTGGCGTATCGCCATCACCGACAGCACGATGGCAGCGATCAGGATCACCGGCGCGGCCAACGTGAAGTTGCTCATGGCGCTGCCGAAAAACGGCACCACGTGATTGACGAGCCTGGCGACTACGTGGCTGCGCAAGGCATCGGGCGCAGCAGCGTCGCCGGCGGCCATGCCAGCGACGGCTGCGCTTTCATCGGGCGCTGTGCCCGGGTCGATCCTGCGCGCTGCGGGGACGGTGGCCTTGAAGGGATTTTTCATGGTGCGCCTGCCGGGTTGCGCGGCGCTGCAGCCGCGCCGGGCGGCGGCCGCTGGGAGCTGCCGGATGCGGCGGCGGCGGCCGGGTCGGTGGTGCCGGCCGCTACGCTGGCGCCGCCAATTGGAATCGGGTTCGCAAGCAGCGGCCGCGGCACCGGCGTGGTACCAGGCAGCGGTGCGCCGAGCGAGACGCGCACCAGATTCTCATCGTTGGTCTGATCGGCTTCGACGCGCGCACCGAGGGCATCGATGTAATCCTTGGTGATCCAGGCAGGCATCATCAGGATGAATTTTTCCGTGCCGTTCTTTACGTCGTATTCCTCGATCCAGCCGCCGGCGCGCACCACCAGCGCCGACACCCGCTGCAGGCGGGCGATCTGCTGGGACAGCGGCGAGACGAAGTCGATGCGGCCGACCGCTTCGTTGATGGCCCGCATGTGGGCCTGGTTGGATTGATCGGCCGCCGCATTCTGCACCGATACGCCGACCGAGGCGATGCTGTAAATCACCAGCGCGATGCCGGCAATGACCGTCGAATACTTTGCCGTGCGCAGCGAGATGCGGTCGGCCAGGCGACGGTAGGCGCCGGGCACCGACTCCATGGCCCAGGGCTCCAAGGATTCGACCCGGTAGAGCGGCGCGTCGCTGCGTTCGGCCAGCCACTCGTTCATTGCTTCGCTGGTATTGGCCAGCAGACGGATCTGGTCGCGGTTTTTTTCCACCGCCACCGACAGGCTCACGTCCTGCAGAAAATAGATGCCGTCGCCCTGATGCTGCGGATGGGTCGGCATGCAGGCGGCAAGCGGCGTGGCAAACAGCGCAATGGACGTAAAGCCGCTCGATGGCGCGGC
>JANXSS010000260.1 GCA_025356535.1 Herminiimonas sp. | reverse complement strand
CCGAAACCAGCCCGATGCCTTATGCAGGCGCCGTCACGCCCGTGGAAGCCTACACGCTTCTGCAAGAGACACCGCAGGCTCTGCTGATCGACGTGCGCACCAATGCCGAACGCGACTGGATCGGCCGGGTCGCGCTTGCCGACACCCAGCAAGCCGCCATCGAGTGGACCTTCTATCCGGGCGGCACGCCCAACCCGGCCTTCCTCGAACGGCTGCAACAGGTTGCAAAACCTGAGCAGGTGCTGCTTTTCCTGTGCCGCTCGGGCGTGCGCTCGCGTCATGCGGCAACCCTTGCCACGGCCAACGGTTATGCGAACTGCTTCGATATCCTCGAAGGCTTCGAAGGCGACAAGGATGCCGCCGGCCACCGCAAGACGGTCGGCGGCTGGTGCGTGGCAGGATTGCCCTGGACCGGCGCCTGAGGCGCAGCGCCAATCTGCGGCGCAGCCTCGGCTAGGACGCCGGTATCGCCATGACCGGCGCCGCGCCATCGGCATCGGCTGCGCCACCCTCGGGCAAGGAGGGCCGGATCAGGGCAATGACGCGGTTGCGCACGAAATTGATATGGCTGCGCAAGCCATAGAGTTCGGTTGCAAACGACAGCGGTATCGAAATCTGGTTGACGCGCTCCTCGATTGCATTGAGGCGCTCGAGCTGCAGCGCATAGACCTGTGCGCGCTGCGGCGCCGGCACGTCGTCGACCGCCTGTTCGACCGCCTGCTCGACGATGCGCAGTTCGCCATACCAGCGATAGATGCGCGAACGCACCTTCCAGACATACAGCGGCGGCACCACCCGCGACAGCGGCAGGAGCAGCGCGCCGACCGCCACGATCACCACCCACATGCGCTCGAAAAAATTTGCCAGCCAAAACGGCATGTAATGCTGCAGGAACGGCGGCCCGGTCTTGTAGAATTTTTCGGCGTCGCGCGCAACCGGTATCTCGGTGTAACTGGCCGTCGGGAATTCACCCTGCTTGCGAAACCAGCCGGCGCCGCCGTGGATTGCCGCAGCGTTCTGCACGAACATGTCGATCAATGCCGGATGCAGGCTGGCGCGCGCCACCAGCGTGGCCGTTGGCGCAATCAGGTGATAGTCCTTGGGCGGCAGGTCGCGGCCGAGGTCGACGATGCCGCGCGGCAGCACGACATGCGACAAAAACGGAAAACGCCGGGTATAGGCTTCGGCCTGGGTGAAATCGAACAGCCTGATGCCGGGCGTCTGCAGCAGCATCTGGATCAGCAGCGCTTCCGGCGCCGAACTGAAGACCATGCCGTCGATGCGCCCTTCCAGCAGTTCGACTGTCGCCGGCGTGTTCTGCAATTCTCCCAGCGTCAGGTCGGCCGGCTCCAGGCCGTTGACCGACAGCAGTTTGCGAAACAGCTTCGGCACGCCCGAGCCTTCCGGGCCGACATTGATCTTCAGGCCCTTCAATTGCGTCAGCTGGGTGATGTCGCGCCCTTCCCGGTAGAACAGCCAGACCGGCTCGGTAAACAGGCTGCCCAGCGACACCAGGCCCTGCCGCACCGCGTCGGCCTCTTCGGTCGAGCCGCTCTGGACGAAGCCGATGTCGGTGCGGCGCGGATCATCCTTGCGCTGGTTTGTGGACGCAATCAGCCGGTACAGGTTTTCCTGCGAGCCAAGGGAAGGCTGCAGGGTCGCCTTGATGTCGTAGCGGGCCAGCGCCGCCGCATATTTCTTGGCGAAGTCTTCATAGGCGCTGTTTTCCTGGCCGGTTGCAATCGTCACATGGGAAGGCGGCGTCGGGTCCACCAGCCAGTACGCCAGCGCGCACAGCAGCGCCACGCCGATGATGGTGGGGCCGGCAGTGGCGATGAAGTCACGCAGTGCAAAACCGGTGAAGCGGAGGATTTTCGGCATCGGGATTTCCTGGGCATGGAATGTGTCGATGACACCATGCCAAGAAATGCGCGGCGATGCAAGGTGGAATGCGTGCGGTCGGATCACTGCGCCGTGGATCCGGTGGCGGCATGCCTACCGGAGGCGATTGAACGACCTGCGACCAGTCTCAGGGGCCGCCACCGCTGGCAGCAGCCGGATCATACGGGCATTCCGGACACGTGGCAGCGTGAACAATCGCCCAGACGGCAACCCCGAGAATGGTGAGCGAGAATGCGCCATAGGCGATCAGTAATGCTTTGTTCGGATTGGTGCCGACCCAACGCCGCACACCCACTGCAGGCGCGCAGCAATACGTTACGGCACCGGCCACAGGCCCATAGTTCGGACGCGCCGGTGCCGCTGGCGCCCTTGAGGCAATGGCGACCGGCGCCTGACTTCGACTTCGGCTCGATGAAAGCGTCGGAAACGCCCCCGCGCGCGGCGCACTGCGCGGTGGCGCAACCCGCGATGGCCGGGAATTGCCGGGACGTGGCAGACAAGGCGCGGCGCGTGCCGCAGTCGCCGACGGGTTGCGAACCATCTCGATAGCGCGGCTCTCATCCGACGCCGCACCAGCAGCCGCACCTGGTGAACCAGGGCGGAAAGAAGAAATGTTTATCAAGATTGCCTCTATCAGTGGACATGGCAGGCGCCGGGGTTACAGTCCGGCGGCATCGCCTCCAAGTATTGCGCATGCACCGCAAAGGGACGTTGCGTTGTCACAGCCCGGACTGTTTCAGGAATCGGCATCCACCCGCCGCGCCTTCTCATCGCCCAGAAACTGCGCCGCCAGCGAAAACCAGTCGTCGACCGAAAACATCCGTCGCACGATCGGCAGCAGCTCTTCTTCTTCGCGCCGCAGGCGCTGCTCCAGGCATTCGCAATAGGATTCCATGGCCCGGCATAGTTGCTTGAGGTGAGACGCCCGCTGCTCCAGCGTCCAGCCAAGCTCCGCTGCAGCAGTGCCCAGCAACTGCATGCCGGCGCCCGAGAGGCAGTCGAGGTCGCTGACGATGGCATCGATCTCGCGGCAGCTGCCGCGCACCGCCGGAATGACAAAGCGCTCCACCTTGCGCTGGCGGCAGTAATGATCGAAGCGGCGCAGGCCGAGCAATGCCGTGTGCGCCCGCTCGAGTTCGATTTCGTGGATATTTGCCCAGAGTGCGGCGACCGCCTGCCGGGTACGGGCCAGCAGATTGTAGGCAGTGGTCTGCTCGGCTGCCATGGCAACAAGGGAATATGTCACTGTCAGCATCAGTACTCCCCCGGCGCCGCATAGCCAATCGAGCGACCAGTGTAAGTACAAAAACCACAAACTACTTGATACGTTTTAAAACAGACCGAAATAACGTCGCTTTTTGCGAAAAAGGCATGGAAAAATTGGCCCGCTTCTGCTAGTGCTGCAGTGCGTCATGCCAGCTTGACAGCATGCTCCCGGGTGGCGTGAAAGGTCAGCTGCGGCCAGCGCTCCTGGGTCAGCTTCAGGTTCACGCCCGAACTGGCAAGATAGGCCATGTTGCCAGCCGCATCGAAGGCAATGTTGTGGCCGGCCGAGGAGCGTTCGAAGTCGCCCAGGATCTTCTTGTCGTCGCAGGAAATCCAGCGCGCGCTGCTGATGCTGGTGCCTTCGAACACGGCATCGACACCGTATTCGTTCAACAGGCGCGACGCCACCACCTCGAACTGCAGGACACCGACCGCGCCCAGCACCAGGTCGCCGCTGTTGACGGGCTTGAAGACCTGCACCGCGCCCTCCTCGCCCAGTTGCTGCAGCCCCTTGTGGAGCTGCTTGATCTTCAGCGGATTGCGAATGCGCACGGCCCGGAAGAAATCCGGCGCGAAATACGGTATGCCGGTAAATTGCAGCAGCTCGCCTTCGGAAAAGCTGTCGCCGATCTGCATGTTGCCGTGGTTCGGCAAGCCGATGATGTCGCCGGCATAGGCTTCCTCGACCTGCTCGCGCGACGCCGCCATGAAGGTCACCACGCTCGATACCTTGATCTCGCGGTTCAGGCGCAGATGGCGGATCTTCATGCCGCGCTCGAAGCGGCCGGAACACACCCGCAAAAAGGCGATCCGGTCGCGATGCGCCGGGTCCATGTTGGCCTGGATCTTGAAGACGAAACCCGTAAAGGGCATTTCGCCCGGCAGCACGGCGCGCACGGTGGCGTCGCGCTCGCGCGGCGGCTGCGCCCAGTCGAGCAGGGCATTCAGGATTTCGCGCACGCCGAAATTGTTGATCGCCGAGCCGAAGAAAACCGGCGTCTGCGTGCCGGCCAAAAAGGCGTCGAGTTCGAACGGATGCGAAGCGCCATGCACCAGCTCGACTTCCATCTTCAGTTGCTCGATCTCCAGCGGGAACATCTCGGACAGGCGCGGATTGTCGATGCCCTTGATGATCTCGAAGCTCTGGTCGGCTTTTTCGCTGCCGGCGGCAAACAGCATGATCTCGTCTTTCAGCAGGTGATACACGCCGCGAAAGGACTTGCCCATGCCGATTGGCCAGGTGACGGGGGCGCACTGTATCGCCAGCACCGATTCGAGTTCGTCGAGCAACTCCAGCGGATCGCGGGTCTCGCGGTCCATCTTGTTCATGAAGGTGATGATGGGCGTATTGCGCATGCGGCAGACGTTCAACAGCTTGATGGTCTGCGCCTCGACGCCCTTGGCGGCATCGATCACCATCAGCGCCGAGTCGACTGCCGTCAACACGCGATAGGTATCTTCCGAAAAATCCTGGTGACCGGGCGTATCGAGCAGGTTGACGACATGATCGCGGTATTCGAACTGCATGACCGAACTGGCAACGGAGATGCCGCGCTGCTTTTCGATTTCCATCCAGTCGGAGGTCGCATGCCGGCCGCTCTTCCTGGCCTTGACGGTGCCTGCCAGCTGGATCGCACCGGAAAACAGCAGCAGCTTTTCCGTCAGCGTGGTCTTGCCGGCGTCCGGATGGGAAATGATGCCGAAAGTGCGGCGGCGCGCCACTTCGCGCGCGATCTGCTCGGCCGGCACGTTGCGCAGCGCCGGTTCGGCCGCGCTGGCCGTGTCATCGACGAAAGCATCGGTGGTCGGTACGGGCGCCTGGTCATGCAGGTCGGCCGTTGCTGCGGGCAGCGCGGCATCGGTTGCGCCGGAGGTGTCGGGAATGCTGGCCATGGTCGGTGCTCTAGCGAAAAGGACCAAAGTCTACCGGCTCCCGGCCGTGAAGTCTAATTGGCGCTGTTGCTCTCTAGGCAACAACCGGTCCGTCGCCGCCTGGAAACACCTGGCCCGGCACCTTGTTGGCGTGCGCATTCATGGTCGCCGTCCGCAGCTGTTCCAGTGGCAGCTTGGGTGTGCGGTCCTCGCACAGCAAGCCGTTGGCCTCCTGGAAGGTATCGGCAAACTGCGTGTAGCAAAAGCCGCTGAACATGGCGGTGTCATTGACCACTTCCAGCAGGCGCGCGTAGCGAGCGTGAAAGTCGGCATCGTTTGCCACGCTGGAATAACCCCAGATCTTCTTGCCCTTGCCCGGTGGCGCCTTGTTGAAGGCGATGCCGCCGAATTCGGTCAGCACGATCGGCTGGCCGCGATGCGGATAGCCGTCCAGCGTCAGGATGCGGCCGCCCGGCCGGCGCCGGTCGAACAGGTCGGTCTGGGACGAGCCGTAACGCGCCTGCAGGTGCTCCGGATCGTCGTCGTAGTCGTGAATGCCCAGGATGTCCGTGGCCGACGCTTCCCAGCCATCGTTGCCGATCACCGGCCGGGTCGAGTCGAGCGTCTTGGTCAGGTGATACAGGGCCTCGACCGCATTGCGGTGCGCCTGGGTCGACGTCAGATTTGGCACGCCCCACGATTCGTTGAACGGCACCCAGACGATGATGCAGGGATGACTGTAGTCGCGCGCGATCACTTCCGCCCACTCCTTGACCATGCGGCTGATCGCCAGCGGCGTGAAACGGTACGCCGACGGCATCTCTTCCCACACCAGCAGGCCAAGCTTGTCGGCCCAGTACAGATAGCGCGGATCCTCGATCTTCTGATGCTTGCGCACGCCATTGAAACCCATTGCCTTCGCCAGCTCCACGTCGCGTCGCAGCGCATCGTCGCTCGGTGCGGTGAGCAGCGTGTCGGGCCAGTAGCCCTGGTCGAGCACCATGCGCAGGGGATAGGGCCGGCCATTCAACATGAAGCGGTCGCGGTTGACATGCGCCGAGCGCAGCGCCGTGTAGGAACGGATCCGGTCGAGCACGATATCGCCATCGCGCAGAATGATTTCCGCATCGAGCAGGGTCGGCCGCTCGGGGCTCCATAAAAGCTCGTTGCGCGAGTCGTCGATGCCGGGGTCGGACAGGCTGATCTTGCGATGCGCCTCGCCGCCGATGACCTTGTAGCGGTCGTCGGCCAATACCTTGCTGCCATGCAGGATGCGCGCCTCGATGGTCATGCCTTCCTGCAGGTCGCCGGCCACGAAGGCTTCGCAGCCGATTTCGAAGCCATCGAAATGCGGCGTCCAGCGCAGCTTGCTGATGTAGGTATGCGAGACCTGTTCGATCCAGACCGACTGCCAGATGCCGGTGGTACGCGGATACCAGATCGAATGCGCCTCGAGCTGCCAGTCCTGCTTGCCGCGCGGCTTGGCCAGGTCGCAGGGATCGTCCTCGACCCAGACGGTGACGGTCTGCTGGCCGTCGTCCTTCAACGCCCGGGTGATGTCGGCCGAGAACGGCGTGTGACCGCCTTCATGGGTTACCACCAGGTTGCCGTTGACCCAGACTCGTGCCTGGTAGTCGACTGCACCGAAGTGCAGGAGCGTACGCCCGGTTTTCCTTGCCAGCGTGAAGTCGCGCTGGTACCAGCAGCAGCGGTGAAAGCCGCGGTCGCCGATGCCGCTTGCCTGGGACTCCGGCGGATACGGCACCAGGATTTCAGCGCTCCAGTCGATCGGATCGCCGGGATCGTCGAAACGGCACTCGTGGTCGAAGGCAAAACGCCAGGGGCCATTGAGCGACAGCCAGTTGTCACGCACCAGCTACGGGCGCGGATAGGCAAAGGCAGCCACTGTGTCCGGTGCTGCACGATCGGCCCGGGTGGCACGGTCGTCGCTGCCGGTACTGCCACTGTTGCTGGCACCTGGCGGGTTTTCCGAGGCAGGCAGGATATTTGCAGCAGGTGCGCTCGCACGCGGGACAGGGAATTTGGAAACGGTCATGGAATCGGATGGCCACGCGCTACCGGCGTGCTGCAGTACCCGCCTCGGGCCTGCGCCTGCCGGCACCTGCGTTTACTGTGAACAATCCGTTTGGAGTGATTCCTCCGGTTGCTGTTCCCGCAGACCAAAAAGAAATCTGCGCTGGTTTTACCGGCGGTCAGCCGGTTCGCTGCAGTCGCGCCGCGTCACGCACGTAACGCTCGATTGCTTCGTCGAGCGGCGGCAGGATCAGGCCCCGTTCACTTGTGAGCGCCGTCACGCAGGCAGTGCCCTGGTCGGTGCACACCAGTGCACTGGTGTCGATGCGCGCTGCCCGCGCCGCCTGCAATGCCAGTTCATGCCACGATACCAGCCCCTGGTTGGCCAGGTGCCAGACGCCGCTGGCGCCATCGATGAGCAAGTCGAGTGCGCCGTGCACCAGGTCGGGAACATAGGTCGGCGACACCAGCACCTGGCCGCTGGCTTCGACCTTGCGGCCGGCAGTCAGATCCTGCAGCACGCCATGCACGAAGTTATAACGATCCCAGGGACCGAAGAAGGCGCTGGTGCGGATCACCAGCGCTTCCGGCCAGGCTTGTGCCACCAGTCGCTCCGCAGCGGCCTTGCTGCTGCCGTAGATGCCGGTCGGGCAGACCAGGTCGCTCTCGACATAGGCGCGCCCGAGCGAGCCGTCGAACACCAGGTCCGACGAAAACGTCATGTAGGGTATGCCGAGACGGGCACAGGCGCGCGCCAGCAGTTCGGCGCCGGTGGCGTTCTCGCGAAAGCAGCGCGCCGCTTCCTGCTCTGCCTGGTTGACCCGGACGTATCCGGCGGCATTGACCACCGCCCAGGGCCGATGGCGCGCCAGCGCCGCCTCGATCGAGGCGGCATCGGTGATATCCATGTCGCCGCGCGCCAGCAGCTCGTAGTCGAGGCCCCGCTCGCCGCACAGGCGTGCAAAAGCCTGGCCGAGGGTGCCGGTGGCCCCGGCGATCGCGATCCGGCGCGGTGTGCCGTGCCGCAGCCCGGCAGGCCCGGCC
This sequence comes from Herminiimonas sp., assembly GCA_025356535.1. Classification (GTDB taxonomy): domain Bacteria; phylum Pseudomonadota; class Gammaproteobacteria; order Burkholderiales; family Burkholderiaceae_D; genus JANXSS01. Next base: position 1,984 of record JANXSS010000260.1, on the reverse strand, counting down.
GGCGCCTGGTAATAACGCTCGGCGCGGTGCCACCAGCCCTTCTGGTCCAGCACCGGATGATCGAATTTTCCGGTAGTGGCCAGGGCGCGGCCGGCCGCTGCCAGGGCCGTCGGACGCGGTGGCTGGCAGCGGGCGTCGAAGACACCGCTTTCATAGAAATTGTTTTGCGCAGTCAGCAGCGTGTTCCAGTCAACGCAGCCGAACAGCGACCAGATGGTCACGGCGCGGATATCGACACCCTTTGCCTGCAGCGCCTGGGCCGCCTGCCATACCTCCATCAGCCAGCGCAGTTGCTCGTCACGACTGCAGCCGTGATGGGCTTCGGTAACCGCCATCGGCAAGCCGTAACGGTCCCAGGCTTCCTGAAGGCGCGCCTGCGGTCCGGTGCACGCCGTGTCGAAATCGATGCGTACCGCCTCGACATCGGCATAGGTCTGCCGGTCGTTCTGCGCATGATGGTTTTCCGGATACAGTTCCCTGCGCTCGTCCAGGAAGCGCTCGCTGGTCAGGTAATGATTGATGCCGATGATGTCCGGCAGGCAGGCGTTTTCCTGGAAAAATCCGAGGGTGCGGTCATCGATGCCGGCCTCGATGAAGGCGCGATACCACGGATGCTGGCGGTCGACGCGGGCGCACAGCAGGTCGAAGGCCAGCCAGCGGCGCTGGTTCTCATAGTCTGCCTGGTAGGCCAGGCCGGGCGTGCTGAAGGTCTTGCCAAGGTCTTCCGTCTGCACCAGCTGCGCGCCTGGCGTAATGCGACGGATGGCCCGCATCGACAGCACGATCGCACGGCATTGCGTCACCAGCGTCTGCAGGAAGATCGCCTGGCTGCGCCCATGCGGATACCAGTGGCCGTAAAGGCCGGAAAAACGCGCCGTGGTAAGCGGCTCGTTGACCGGCGTGAACTGGGTGATCCAGGGATAGCGACCCGCCACCCGCGCGGCGTGTTCGGCAAGCATTTCGGGAAACCGCGGGTCCAGCAGGCTGGTGTAGCGCGGGCCGCTGCCGTGATGCACCAGGCCGGCGATCGGCGCAATGTCGAGGGCGCGCAGGCGGGCAAGCCGCGCATCGTGCCAATGCCAGTCCGCCTGGTCGGGGTGCTCGGGTGAAATCGTTTCCCAAAGAACGGGATAACGCAGGGTGCGGATGCCGAGTTGCGCGATCGCGTCGAGGTCTTCAATCCGATCGGCGTGGCCGGTTTCCTGTAACTGGTTGCGAAAGATGTCGCCAATGCGGGCAACGGTGCATTCCAGACCACCCCATAGTGCAATGCCGGATGGCGAGGTCAGCGGTAGATCGACGATCGGTGCGCTCATATTGTGATCGGGCGGGTACCCTTGCTGATGCATGCATGCGAGCAACAGCGTTTTGTCCTGGATAGTCCCGATTGCTAGTTGATAAAGTTTTTGAGCATGAGTCTTGCCGTCGTCCGGTTGAAATCGGCACACCCGGCGTGCCCGGCATTGCATGCGTCTTTTGACCAGCCAACGAAGCGGCAGCAGGTGCGCGACCCTTCAAGGTCAGAAAACACGCCGGATCGCAAGACACGTTTGCCGCCGGCCTGATCATTACAGGCAAGTCCGGGAGCGCGGTTTTTCATCAGCTCTATCTTGGTGACCCTCGGTTCGCCCTCAGGGTTCCGAAAAAGTGCGTTTAGCCGCGCACCTGCTGTTCCATGTCAGGCTTGCTGCAGCTTTAGCTCGCAGCAAGCCATGCATGTCAGGTCCCTTCGCGGCCAGCCGGCAGTACTTCCGCTTCAAGCACCTCATGCGTCACATGCGCCGATTCGTCGCCGATCCGGCTTTGCCAGGCCCGCTCGAAAAAGCCCTGCTCCTGCGCGCTCGGCGTGCTGTGCCAGTGCACGATCAGGTTGCCCTTGTGGTCATGCATGCGCGCCAGCTTGTCGATGCATACGGCATTGCCGGCAGCGTCTGCCAGGCCGATTGCATAACCGTAGACCCGGTTCAGGCGTTCGACCCGATCG
>JANXSS010000243.1 GCA_025356535.1 Herminiimonas sp. | reverse complement strand
GCGCCGGCGACGGCGCCCCCGATGAACTTGCGACGGTCGATCCCGCCTTTTGTTTCGTCCATGATCTTGTCTCCTTCTTTGGTTTTTTTGGTTTTTGATACAGGCTATTGAACCTGCTGTGCTATCGAACGACGATCATCGTCGTCTTTCCGGCTCCTCCCGCGCTTTGCCTGCCTCGGCGAAGGCAGCACGCAACGACATCGCAACGACATCCTGCAGCTCGAGCGCCGCGCGGGCAACCTTCGTCATCGTGATCACGCCGTGCGGCTGGTCGGAAAGATACAGTAACGCCACCCTGACGCCCTGCCGCTCCAGGCATTCGGCATAGGCGCGGCCTTCCGCCCGGAGCGGATCATGACCGCAGACAACGACCAGCGCCGGCGGCAAGCCTGCCAGCGAGCCGGCTTTGATGGGGGATGCGCGCCAGTCGGTGCGGTCCGCCGCAGTCGACAGGTAATGGTCACGGAAATACACCATCGTCGCGCCGGTGATGAGCATGCCGGCCGAGTCCGGCCCGTAGTCTTCCAGGTCCTGGTCCACGTCGACGGCCGGGTAGATCAGTATTTGCTGGACCGGCGGCGCGATGCTGCCGTCACGGCCCATCAGTGCCAGCACGGCCGCAAGCGTGCCGCCGGCGCTGTCGCCACCGACGGCGATGCGGCACGGGTCGATCTTCAGCGTCGCAGCGTCTTCGACGATTGCAGTGTAGGCGGCCACGCAATCGTCGAGCGCGGCCGGAAAAGGACTCTCCGGCGCGAGTCGATAGTCGATGGCGACGACGCAGCACCGCGCCTGGTTGGCCAGGCGGCAGCAGAGCGCGTCGTGCGAGTCGAGGCTGCCGAGCACCCAGCCGCCGCCGTGCATGAAGACCAGGCATGGCAGGACCGCCTCGGGCGAGGTTCGCTGCGGCCGGTACAGTCGCAGCCGGATCGGCCCGGCCGGACCCGGCACGGTCAGGTCGCGCCGCCCGGAAACCGCTTCGGCGGCAAGCTGGTGGGTTTCGCGCCGCGCGGCATGCGCCAGGCGCGCCTCTGCCAGCGTCATGGCCTCGAACGGCAGGCTGCCGGCTGCCTTGCCCGCGGCGATCAGCGCCGCGATATCCGGGTGTACGCTTGTCATCTACCCTCCTGTCATCCGATCGATGGTCCGACTCGCCGCAAACCGGCACGGCGGCCGGCTTGCGCGCCGCCCGTCATGGCCGTTCAGCTTCGCGTGAAGCCGCGGTAGTCGCTTTTCGTGACGTCGTTGCAGATGTCGGTATAGCGGGCGAAGCCGCCGGCATAGGGCATGAAGACACGCGGTTTGCCTGGCACATTGGCGCCCAGGTACCAGGACGAACTCGCCATGGGCAGCAGGGTCGCATTGGCGGCGGCGTTGACCTGCTCCACCCATTGTTCGGCCGCTGCCGGCTCGGCCTCGATTCGCGTGAGTCCCTTCGCGCGCATGTCGCGGATGCAGGTCGTGATCCAGTCGACATGCTGCTCGATGGCGATCGGCATGTTGCACAGCACGGAGGGGCTGCCCGGACCGGTGATCGTGAACAGGTTCGGAAATTTCGGCGTCTGCAGGCCCAGGTAGGTGCGCGGCCCTGCAGCCCATGCCTGCTTGAGCGCGTAACCGTTGCTGCCGGTGAGATTGAGGCGCAGCAGCGGACCGGTGAATGCATCGAAGCCGGTGGCAAAGACGATGATGTCGAGTTCGTATTCCTGCTTCGTGGTCCGGATCCCCTTTTCGGTCACTTCGACGATCGGTTCGGCTTTCAGATCGACCAGGGATACGTTGTCGCGGTTGAAGGTTTCGAAATAACCCGAGTCGATCGGCGGACGCTTCGTGGCGAAACCGTGGTCGCGGGGCGTGAGCTTTTCGAGAAGCGCCGGATCCTTGACGACGTCGGCGATTTTCTCGCGGATGAAATCCGAAGCGGTCTCGTTGGCCCGGGCGTTTTCCAGGATGTCCTTGAAGGAGGCACGAAAGCGCAGCCCGCCGCGCTCCCAGGCCTTCTCGTAGATCGTGCGGCGCTCTTCGTCGGTCACCGAGACGGCCGAACGGGTCGACATCGTGAAGGGATGGCCGTTGGTGCCACTGCGCGCACGGCGCCAGACATCGTCGTAGTTCTTGCGGGTCAGATCGACTTCTTCCGGCGTCACGGTGCGATTTCTGGCGGGGATGCTGTAGTTGGCGGTGCGCTGGAAAATGGTCAGGTGCTGCGAGCGCCCGGCAAGCATGGGAGCGAGCTGGATGCCGGTCGAACCGGTACCGATCTGGCCGACCCGCTTGCCGGCAAAGTCGACGCCTTCGTGCGGCCAGTTACCGGTGTGATACCAGGCGCCCTTGAAGTTTTCGAGGCCCTCGAACTTCGGCACGTTCGCAGCGGACAGGCAACCGACTGCCGTGATCAGGAACCGGGTCAGGAAGGTCTCGCCACCGACGGTCTCCACCTTCCACGTGTTCGACGCATCGTCGAAGGCGGCGGATTTGACTTCCGTGTCGAGCTGGATGTCGCGCCTCAAGTCGAGCCGGTCGGAGACGAAGTTCAGGTACTTCCTGATCTCGGTGTGTTCGGGATAGCGTTCCGACCAGCTCCACTCCTGTTCGATTTCCTTGTTGAACGAGTAGCAGTAGTAGTAGCTCTCGGAGTCGCAACGGGCGCCCGGATAGCGATTCCAGAACCAGGTGCCGCCGACACCGGCGCCTTTTTCGAGCACACGCACGTTCAGGCCCAGTTCGTCGCGAAGCTTGTGCAGCTGGTACAGGCCCGAGAATCCGGCACCGATGATGATTGCGTCAAATGCATGCGGCGCTGCGTCGCGCGCAGGCGTGATGATCGATTGGGTCGTCATGACTTGTCTCCTGTTATTTTTCTGTGGGACTCGGTGATCCCTTGTTGAAAGAAGTGTATGACTTGTCCGGCTGCTGGCATACTTCCGTGAATTCAAACCTTGTGTGAAGCTGCGGCACAGGCAGGCTTGCCCAATCTTGCTGAATCCTTACCCGGGCAGGCTGGCGCCGGGCATTTTCAATGTTGCAGCGCACCGCCGGCAGAGGCAGAGGCAGAGGCAATGAGTCGTTACTTTGAAATGCAGGTGTTCGTGCGCGCCGCCGAAGACGGCAGCTTCTCGGCGGCAGGCCGCAACCTGGCGCTCACGCCCTCTGCCGTGAGCAAGCTCATTGCGCGCATGGAGGACAGGCTGGGGGTGCTGCTGTTTCGACGATCTCACCGCGCCATTCAGCTGACCCAGGAGGGCGAGGCCTTCTATCAGGCTGCGCTGACGGCGATCGAAGCCGTGGAATCGGCCGATGCGGCCGTTTTTTCCGGAATGGCGGCCCAGCAAACGTTGCGCATCCGTTCGATGCCGATCGTCGGCCAGACGGTTCTGGCGGCGAAGGTCGCCGAATTCAGCCTGCAGCATCCGAATCTCAGCGTCGAGATGCTGCTGCGAATCGATTCGACCCACCTCCTCGATGACGGCATCGACATTGCAATCCATGTCGGCCACCTGAAGGATTCCTCGCTCATCGCGATGCCCTTTTCAAGCACGCGCTGGATCATCTGCGCGTCGCCTTCCTATCTGGCGCAGCACGGAACGCCCGCCCATCCGGACGACCTTGCCGGGCATGTCTGCGTCAACTTCGTGCCCTCCATTGCCGCCAGCATATGGATGGTCCGCTGCGGCGACAACCCGGCAAGGCCGCTGCCGGTCAAGAGTCGAATCCTCTCCAACCAGGCCTCGGTGCTGATCGAATTTGCCCGCGCCGGGCTCGGCATTGCCCGCCTCATCGAAGTGCAGGTTGCCGACGACCTTGCGCACGGCCGCCTGATCGAGCTGTTTCCGCAACATCAATGTCATGAAGAAGATCCGATCATTGCGGTCTACCAGAGCCGGCGGCACCTGAGTAGCCGCGTAAGGGCGTTCATCGGTTTTCTTCGAACCGCCTTTCCCGATCCGCCGCCCTGGCGGCACTGGCGCAAGGATGTGCAGAGCACCGCGCCTGCGCCGGCCGAGTGATGCTCGCCGGCCTGACCGGGGATTCTGACGATGCGACCGGCACCACCGTAACGCGAGGTAACAATCGTAAAAATGCTGGCATCTTGCCTGCGGGTCGCCATACTCGTCACACGGGCAACGACTTTTCAATGCCACTCAATGAAGGAGCCGGATCATGTTTTCACTGCGTCAATCGATCGTTGCTGCTGGCTGTACTATCGCGACGGCAGCGATATTGATCTCGCCCATCGCCGCGCAGGCACAGGAGTCCTATGCCGGCAACATCGTCGGTGGCATTGCAGGCGCGCTTCTGGGCAATCAGGTGGGCGGCGGAAGTGGCCGGGTCGCGGCGACTGCGGTCGGAGGCATTCTCGGTGCGATCGTGGGCGGCAATGTCGAACGGGAGTCGCAATACCGTAATCAGTTCACCCCGGCGCAGCAAACGTACTATGACCCGTATCGCCAACCGGCGACGCAGTATCAGCGTACCTACGACCCGGTGACGTACCAGGAGCCGGTGTATGCACGGCCATCCTACGTGCAGCAATCCTATGCCTACGTGCAGACACAGCCCTCGTATGTCTATGCACAACCGGTGCGGGGCGGCTGGCGAAACGACGCGGACCGCCGCGACTATCGTGACGAACGCCATGATCGCCACCGCGAGTTCGATCACGATCGTTGGGACGACCGGCGCGACAGGCGCTAGGCATTGCAAGCGGCGTTCGATTCCCATCATCCGGCGCTGCCGCGAAGGTCAGGTATGCCGACGCTGGTGATCCGTCACCCGGTACTGCCATCGGCGCCGGGCGGCGCACCGGCTTCGACCACCGACTCGCGCCACAGCGTGACCATCAGCGCCATGATCGACGGCCCGACGAACAGGCCGACCAGGCCGAAC
>JANXSS010000200.1 GCA_025356535.1 Herminiimonas sp. | reverse complement strand
GCGGCCTGCCGGTCGACGAGGTGGCAGAAGCGGCCGGCACCATCGGCTACGAGCTGCTGTGCGCTGTCGCACCGCGGGTCGGTGTGGTCGACGACCTCGACGACATCGATGGTCGCGACGGCGCGACAATCAACTAGAGGGAAGCGGCGATGGCCAAGGCGAAGACGAATTTCAGCTGCACCGAATGCGGCGGCATCACCAACAAGTGGACCGGTCAGTGCCCGTCCTGCGGCCAGTGGAACACGCTGGTGGAAACCGTTGCCGAAACCGGCGGCGCCAACCGCTATTCGGTGCAGCACCAGGGTCTGGCGCAGACCGCGCCGGTGCTGTCGCTGGCCGACATCGAGGCGATCGACGTACCGCGTTTCGGTACCGGCATCGAGGAATTCGACCGCGTGCTCGGCGGCGGGCTGGTGGCCGGCGGCGTGGTGCTCATCGGTGGCGACCCGGGCATCGGCAAGTCGACGCTGCTGCTGCAGGCGCTGGCCAACATGTCGAAGATCAAGAAAGTGCTGTACGTCAGCGGCGAGGAGTCCGGCGCGCAGATCGCATTGCGGGCCAAGCGCCTGGCAGTCGATGCGCGCGAACTGAAGCTGCAGGCCGAAATCCAGCTTGAAAAAATCCTCGCCACGCTGGCCGAGCACAAGCCGGAAGTCGCCGTCATCGATTCCATCCAGACCGTGTATTCGGATGCGCTCAGTTCGGCGCCGGGCTCGGTTGCGCAGGTGCGCGAATGTGCGGCGCAACTCACGCGGGTGGCCAAGCAGACCGGGATTACCATCATCATGGTCGGCCACGTCACCAAGGAAGGCGCCCTGGCCGGGCCGCGGGTGCTGGAGCATATCGTCGACACGGTGCTGTATTTCGAGGGCGACACCCATTCGAGTTTCAGGCTGGTGCGCGCCATCAAGAATCGTTTTGGCGCGGTCAATGAACTCGGCGTCTTTGCCATGACCGAAAAGGGCTTGAAGGGCGTCTCCAATCCTTCGGCATTGTTTTTGTCGCAGCACGACAATCCGGTGCCGGGCGCCTGCGTCATGGTGACCCAGGAAGGCACCCGGCCGTTGCTGGTGGAAATCCAGGCGCTGGTCGACACCACGCACCTGCCCAATGCGCGACGGCTGTCGGTCGGACTCGAACAGAACCGGCTTGCCATGTTGCTGGCGGTGCTGCACCGGCATGCCGGCATTGCCGCCTTCGACCAGGATGTCTTCATCAATGCGGTAGGCGGCGTCAAGATCACCGAGCCGGCGGCCGACCTCGCGGTGCTGCTGGCAATCCACTCCTCGATGCGCAGCAAGCCGCTGCCGCGCGGCCTGGTGGTGTTCGGCGAAGTCGGGCTGGCGGGCGAGATCCGGCCGGCGCCGCGCGGCCAGGAACGGCTGAAGGAAGCCGCCAAGCTCGGTTTTTCGATTGCCCTGATACCGAAGGCGAATGCGCCGAAGCACAAGATCGAGGGACTGACCATCATCGCCGTCGAGCGGATCGACGAAGCCCTGAACCGGGTGCGCGAGCACGAGTAGTCAGGTGCAGGCCGCGCCTGCCGGCGCCGGCTGTACCCGGCGGTCGACCAGGATCTGCCAGGCGACCGCATCGGTGAGCGTCCAGTGCGGCGTGTCGCGCAGCGGCCCGGCTTCGCGCATCCAGCAACCGGCGGTCGCCGCGTCGCCGCGGTGCCATGCCAGCAGCGCCAGCATGCCCCAGGCAAAATCGGTACGCACCTGCAGCAGCCAGTCGCTGCGGTACTGCGTCATCTAGCGGCGGTACAGTTGCTCCGGATCGGCATTGTCAGGCAGGGGAAAGTCCACCTGCAGCGGCAGGATCTGCGCCAGCCGGTCCGGATAGAAGGCGGTGTTCGCCGGCTCGCGCGCTGGCAGCCGCGCCAGAAAGCGCATGTCTGCCGGACGCCAGAAAGCGTGCGCGATGGCGCGCCCGAGCGCAGCACCAGCCGTTTTGTCGGCCGCCGGGCTGGCGGACATCTGCGCCCAGACGTCGAGGTTTTCCAGAAAGTCGGCCCGGTGTGCGCCACCGGAGGCGCGATAAATACCCTGTTCCGGTTCGCGCAGCGCCGCCAGCGCACGCCGGCTGCCGGCTATGCTAACGCGCCAGGCCGGCTGTTGCAGCGCGGCCGGCGGCAGGCGCTCTAATAGGCGCAGCCACATCGCCAGCACGGCAGCCTGATTGTCGGCATCCTTGCATGCCAGCCAGCGCTGTCCGCTGCGACAGTAGCGCGCGAAGGTGCCATCCGGCTTTTGCCGCACCAGCAGCCAGCGCGCCCAGGCAAGGCCGGCTTGCGCGATGTCGATGCCGTTGGCGTCGGCCAGCAGCAGCGCCTGCAGCGCCAGGTACGGATCGACGAAGTCGCCACGGTGCAGCACCGTCATCGCACCCGACCAGTCGGTGTAGCCATCGAGTTCAAGTACCGGCCGCGCCGGTGCGCTGTTGGTGGCAAACGCCGGCGGGCAGGCGGGCAGGACAAGCGCAAGGGCAAGCGAAAGCGCAGCGAGCAGGTGTGGCAGCCGGCGGCTCATGCGGCAGCCCAAGCGGCAGCCAATGCAGCGGCGCCCCGGCGATTGGCCTGCATCGCTGCACTGCCGGTCCGGACGGCGCACGCCATCGTCGTCGCCTGCATGCCGTTCAGCCGATGGCGCGGGCTGCGTCGACGCCACTGCGCACGGCCGCTTCGAGCGTCGCCGGATAGTCGCCCGCCACATGGTCGCCGGCCAGCACCAGGCCATCGACGCCGCTTGCACGGGTTGCCCGCACGAGGCCGGGCGTGCAGGAAAACGTCGCGCGTTTCTCGGAGATGACCTTCACGCGAAAGGGTGCGGCCAGTGCCGGCTCGCCAAACGCCGCTGCCAGCTGCAGCGCAACGGCAGCGCCGAGCGTGCCATGGTCGAGCGCGACGGCCTGCGCCGATGCGCTGATGACCACCGCCAGCAGGCCGGCCTGCGCCGCATCGAGCTGGCCCCGGTCGAAGACGAACTGGCCCCAGTGCGCCAGCGCCGGCGCATCCAGCAAGGCATAAAAGGGCAACGGCAGCACGACCGCCGGCGCGTATTGCAGGTAGCAGGTGGTGATCGGTTCGTACTGCGGCGCCATTGCGCCCGTATCGACAGCGAAGGGCGCCAGGAGCCGCCGCGTCTCGGCAACGGGCGTGGCCAGCACCACGGCGTCGAAACCGGCCTGGGCCTCGGCATGCATGTCCGGCGTTGCGCCGGCGACGAGGCGCCAGCGTCCGGCCACCTTCGAGAGCCCCTGCACGCGCACGCCATAGTGCACCCGTCCGCCATGGCGTTGGACGAAGCGGGCGGCGGGTTGCGGAAACAGCCGGCTCAGGTCGGTGCGCGGCAGCAGCATGTCGGAGGCGCTGCGTCGCGCCCCCAGGCTGTCGCGCAGGACGTTGAGGAAAACCTGCGCCGAGGCCCGTTCCGGCGGCGTGTTCAGGGCGGCCAGGCACAGCGGTCGCCACAGCAGCAGCGTCACCCGTTCGGTCTGGTTGAAACGCTCCAGGAGTTGCATGACCGTGCAATCCTGGTTCAGGCGCCAGCCGATCCAGCGCGCCAGGCTTGAAAAGCGCGCCAGCGCCAGCTTGTCGGCGCGTGCCAGGCCACGCGTGCGCAGCAGCGCGGCCAACAGGTGCAGGGGCGCCGGCAGGCGCGGTGCGATGAAATCCATCCCGCCGCCACCCGGTGGATAGCGCATCTGCAGCGGCAGGCGCAGCAGGCATGCGTCGGTATCGACGCCGACGGCGCGCATCAGGCGCAGCGTCTGGGTGTAGGCGCCGAGCAGGATGTGCTGACCGTTGTCGAGGCGTTGTGTCCAGTCGTCGTCCGCTGCTGCCGGCGCCGCGTCGCCCGCACCGGGCGGCGCATCGGCTGCAACCTGGCGCAGGCCGCGGGCGCGTCCGCCCGGCA
>JANXSS010000130.1 GCA_025356535.1 Herminiimonas sp. | reverse complement strand
CCACGCAGCCACGGTTGCGTGGCCAGCACGCCCACCAGCAGGGCGTAGCCGACGGAAGCCAGCGTCGTCATTGCCGCTTGAAAAAGCGAAAACTGCACGTGCTATTTCACGGTAAAGCGATAGCTGCCGGTGCGGCGGTGTCCATCGTGCCCGACCCCGACCCATTCGACGGTGTATCGGCCTGGTGTCAGGGCTTCCACCGGCATGTGCAAGGTCCTGGGATCCGTCGCCTCGACGGTCGCCTTTTTCGTCAGCACGGCATTGCCGGCAGCATCGACGAGCTTGATGGAGCTGAAGGCAGGCTCGAGATTTTCATTGAAACGCAGCGTGACGGCCTTCGGCGCGGCGGCGAGTTCGGCGTTTTTTGCAGGCACCGCATCGTCGAGCGTTGCGTGGGCCCAGGCCGGCGGCTGCGCCGGTCCGGCCAGCACGACGAGCGAAAAAAGCAGTTTTCCGGGGAGGTTCATTTTGGTTTTCCAGGGATTAATGACGATGTTGCGATGGCTTGCGGATGGTGAATTCGACCCCGGGTCGCATGGCGCCCGCCGCAGGCGCCGCCGGCGCTGGCGGCAGGGCCGTGCCGGTCCATTCGTAAGCGGCAGTGCCTTCGGGTTGCCTGTACCAGCCGGGGTCGTGGTAGTCGTTGCGCGCCAGGACGTCGCGCACCTTCACCACCGTAAACATGCCGCCCATGCCGATTGGCCCGAACGGTCCCTTGCCATCGGACATGGGCAGCGTGTTCTCGGGTAGCGGCATGTGCATGGTGCTCATGCCTTCCATGCCGTTTTCGCCCATGGACATGTAATCCGGAATGAGGTTGTTGATCTTCCTGGCGATGTCCTTCTGCTCGACGCCGATCATGGTCGGCACCTGATGCCCCATCGGGCCCATGGTGTGGTGCGACTTGTGGCAATGAAATGCCCAGTCGCCGGGCGCGTCGGCGACGAACTCGATGGCGCGCATCTGACCGACCGCGATGTCGACGGCAACTTCGGGCCAGCGCGCGGCCTCTGGAATCCAGCCGCCGTCCGTGCCGGCGACTTCAAACGAATGGCCGTGCAGGTGCATCGGGTGGTTCGTCATCGTCAGGTTGCCAAGACGGATGCGCACCCGCTCGCCGCGCTTTGCGACCATCGGCGCCACGCCGGGAAAGGCGCGCGAGTTGATGGTCCAGAGGTTGAAGTCCAGCATGGGGTTGACCTTCGGCGTGTAGCTGCCGGGGTCGATGTCGTAGGCGTTCAACAGCATCACGTAGTCGCGCTCGACGCGGTGGCGGGCAGGATCTTTCGGATGGGTCACCCAAAAGCCCATCATGCCCATTGCCATCTGCACCATCTCATCGGCATGCGGGTGGTACATGAAGGTGCCGGCATGTTGCGCGACGAACTCGTAGACGAAGGTCTTTCCCGGGGCGATGGCCGCTTGCGTGAGGCCGGTGACGCCGTCCATGCCGTTGGGCAGGCGCTGCCCGTGCCAGTGGATGCTGGTGGCTTCCGGCAGGCGATTGGTGACGAAAATACGCACGTGATCGCCTTCGACCACCTCGATGGTCGGGCCCGGGCTCTGGCCGTTGTATCCCCACAGGTTTGCCTGCATGCCCGGCGCGATTTCGCGCACCACGGGTTCGGCAACCAGATGGAATTCCTTGACGTTGTTGTTCATGCGCCACGGCAGCGACCATCCATTCAAGGTGACCACGGGGTGGTAGGGCCGTCCGGTGGGCGGGCCGGGCGGCGCCTGGGTTGCCGGTCCGGACATGAGGGCGACTTCAGGAAGCGACGCCGCACCGACGCGACTGACCAGGCCGGCGCTGACGGCGACTGCGCCCGCGCCTTTGAAAAATTCTCGACGAGAGACCATGAGACTTCCCAGTTAACGTTTGATTGAAGCGCCAGGACCGCTGATGGCGCCCTGCAGCGCGGTGTCGGCAAGCCAGAAGTCGCGCTGCGCTTCGATGGCGGCATTGACGCTGCCGGCCTGCTCGCGCGCGTCGGCCAGCAGCTCGAAGACGCCCACCAGCATGCCGTTGTAGCGCAGTAGGACTTCCTCGGAAATCCTGCGACGCAGCGGCACGATTTCATCCCGGTAATGCCGCGCAATGTCGTAGGTCGTCCGGTAGGCTGCATAGGCTTCGCGCACTTCGGACCTGGCCCGAATCGCCGTGTCGGCGCTTCGGTGGACGGCTTCCATGTACAGCGCTTCGGCATTGGCCCGCTTCGCGCTGCCCCAGTCGAAAACAGGCAGCTCCAGAGCGATCGTGTAGCCGTTCTCGCGCGGCTGGCCGGACTGGCTCTTGTTCGCATAGCCGGCATCGAGGACATTGACGAAGCCCGTCGCGCGCGTGAGGCCCAGACCGTTTGCCGTCGCTTCGGCGTCACGTTTTGCCATCTGGATATCGAGGCGCTGCGCCATTGCCTGCGATTCGAGGCTGGTGATTTCTGGCGCGGCGCCCGGCAGGTCCGGCAAGCGCTCCGGAAGAAGCAGGGCGCTCTGCTGGCCCCACAAGCCGAGCAAGCGGATGAGCTGCTCGCGGGTCGCCGTCTCATTTTGGCCGGCACGCGCCTGCTGCGCGACGGCTTGCGCATAAAAGGCCTGTTCGCGGGCCAGGTCGAGGCGGCTCCAGTTGCCGACCTTGGCCATCCGGGCGGCAAGTGCGGCGCCTGCCTCGGCTGCGCTGCGAACCTGTTCCATGTAGCGGGCGGTCTGTCGGGCGGCAACCGCTTCGAAAAACGCCCGCCGGGCGTCTGCGGCCAGCGCAACGGCCGCTGAAGCGGCTTGCAGCCCGGCCTGCCCGAAGCGGCGTTGCGCGATTGCAGAGCGCAGAGGCAGCGTCAGCAGGCCGATCAGGTCGAACGTGACGCTGCGGTCTATTTCCAGGCTCTCGCCGCCGCGCAAATGCGAAAACGAAAAGCCCGGATTGCGCAGGCGTCCGGCTTGTACATACTCGGCTTCGGCAACCCCCAGCGCTGCGAACGATGCCTGCAGGCCCCGGTTGTTGAGCAGCGCGATCTGGACGACGGTATTCGGGTCGAGTCGCTGCTGCAACAGCCCGGCGACACGCGCCGCATTGGCGTCGGTGGCCGCGTCCGTCGTCATGCGGCTGACGGCCTGCCCGGTGCGCTGCTCGGTCAACTGCGACACGCTCGTCATGCCGCCGTCCTGCGAGAAGGTGGCGCAGCCTGAAAGCAGGAGGGCGGCGGCAGCCGGCAGGCGTTGCAACCGTCTCGGGTGGGTCGGCTTCATCTTCAGTGCCCCTTGTCGTGATGGTCGTGGTGCATGTCCATGCCGGGCATTGCCTTGCCGGCCCGAGGCCCTGGCACCGGCATCGTCATGTCCTTGTCGATTGGCGCAGGCATGGCGCCGCCCGTCTGCATGCCCATCATGTGAGCGTCGCCGGGCTTTGCCGCCACCGCATCATTGGCGGCACGCCATCCTTCGTCAGGGCGGGTCGCGACGTCGATGGTAGGCTGGTAGTTCTTGAAGGCGGAATAGTACCGGGCCGCAGGGACTTCTGCTGCGGCGTTCGACGGGTCGGCCGGTGCCGCCGGTGCCGCCGGTGCAATAACCGACAGCGGCAGCAGTACTGCGAATGCGCAAAAGCGCCAGTGCATGGATTTCATGTACCTCTCCGATTCGAAAAAACCGGCGTGCGACGGCACGCCACATTGCCTGGCGCGCAGCAGGCGAACGCGAACCGTTCGCTGCCGGCAACCAGCATCGATCAGGCGGAGAATCGGCGGGGCGGGCGCTCGAGGCCGTCCGGAATGAACCCGGTGACCAGGGGAGATGGGGAAATGATCGCAACAGATGCCATGGCGTCTGCCAGCGGCATGTTCAACAGCGCAGGCAGCGCGAAAGCGCCGATGCAGCACGCGCCGCAATTGCCGCAGGACGTGCCTTTATGATGATCGGAGTGGTCTGCAGGATGGTCGGCATGATCGTGCGGCGCCGGCCGTGCGGCCATTTCCTCGGCCGACATGGCGGCATGATCGTGCCGTGAAGCCGCACCATCATGCCCGGCATGGCTGCCTGCCTCGACGGCACCGGACGGGCCGTGTTCGGCCACACAGGTCATGCGCATTGCCGTTGCCAGCGCCTGCATGGGGAGTGTGGCCAGCAAGAGCCAAACGAGCAGTAATCGAAGAAATCCAGCCATCGGGGAAGTCTAGCACAGGGTGCTCGACCTCCGCCGGGCGCAGCAGCCTGGCTGCGGCTAGTTCGCCGGTTGCGTGACCGCGTTCATCTGCAGCGTGACGGCAGTCTGCGCCAAAAGGCGGCTGTTTGCCGAAGCGCCCGTGTTCATCGCAACCAGGGTCTTGCCCAGCAGTACGCCTTCGAAGTGCGCTGTCGTTCCGATGGTCGCAGACCCGGCCACCTGCCAGAAGATGTTTTTCGGTAATGCGCCGCCGGCCAGGGTCACGCGCGCCGCGTTTGCCTGATTCAAGTTGCCTGCCACCTGAAAGATCCAGACGTCGTTCGGGCCGCCGTTAAGCGTGACGTCGGTGGTGACGTTGAGATCCGTGGTCCATTTGTAGAGGCCCGGGGTCAGGGTCCGTCCACCGATTTCGCCGGCGCCAAGTTCGCTGAAGTCGGGCGTGACGCGTCCCTCGGCGTCGAGATAGGCGGTTTCCATGTCGAGCACGGCCGCAGTCAGGGTGGTGGCGTCATTGATGGCGCACGGCAGGGGGCCGGCCGCATCGACGGTGTAGACTTTTCCAGTGACTTCACCGCAGGTCAGCAGCAGCGCCGCGCCGGTGATCGGACTCGTTCCGACGTCGCCCGTGATGGCGGAAGCATAGACGTCGGTAATGCCGGTCTTGCTCAGGATGGCGAAATTACCCGCCGAGCGCAGGTTGACCGGTGCCGGGCCGCGGCCGACATCTGCTCCCGAGGTGAACGAACTCGTCGCAAGCAGGCTCGTGCCGCCCGCAGCAGAGCCGCTCTGGCCACCACCGCAGCCACTGACGAAACCAGCCAGCAATAATGTCAGAGCCAGTGATGGCTTGACCGTGCATTTGAACCCGTTCATGTTATTTTCCTTTGAGGGATGCGGCGCAGCGGAGGTGGATCGTCACGGGAAATCCTCAAACATCACGAAAAATCTAGCGATATATGAGAATATCATTGTTCCCTGTCATAAATACAACGCGCGCCATCAAATCTCAAAATATATTTACCAGGCCAGGTCGGTTGATCCAGCAGGACGCAGTTTCCGTCGCATCGGCTGCGGTGAACCTTTCGTTTCAACGCGCCGTGCCCGCTTTCAAGTGCATCAAGCGCCAGCAATCCGGACGGCCGAACCATCACGGATTGCGCCACAGATCCTGATAATGCCCATGCGGATCGTAGTCGCGCGTCTGCCTGACGGGGTCGAAGCGACGCGTACCGCGCGGATCGGTTCCGCGTCCGGCGAGATAGAGCCAGTTGCCCTGGTTGCTGTAGAGGTCGTAGTCGAGCAGTTGCGACTCGAACCAGGCCGCGCCGGCGCGCCAGTCGCCACCCAGGTCGTGGATCAGGTAGCTCGCCACGTTCTGGCGCATGCGGTTCGAGAGATAACCGGTGGCGGCCAGTTCGCGCATGCCGGCGTCGATGAAGGGCTGCCCCGTGCGGCCTTCGCACCAGCGGGCGAATCCCCTGGCATTGTGGCTCGGCGCCGGGGCGTCCTGCAGCCCGCGCCCCCGGTACAGTTTGCTGCCATGTTTCAGGTGCAGAAAACGAAAGTGTTCCCGCCAGAGCAGCTCGAACCAGAGCCAGTACGTGCTGTCGTTGGCGCCCAGCCGTTCTTCGCACGCCTTCAGGGCCGCATAGGCCAGGCGCGGCGACAGGGCGCCGGTGGCAAGCCAGGGCGAGAACTTGCTGGAATAGTCGGTGCCGGCCAGGCCGTTGCGGGTGAGCTTGTAGGTCTGCGCCAGACCCTTGTCGAAATAGGCCTGCACATGCGCGGCTGCGGCGCTCTCGCCGCCGGCGAATGCGGCTTGCCAGTATGGAAACGATGACCGTGCGTCCTGCGCCGGCGCAACGGCCTCCTGTGGCCGCTGGTGCGCGGGCTCCGCCAGCGGCCACGTCAGGGCAGGCAGAGGCGGCACCTGCGAGGGTGCGGGCAACGGCGGCGGTGGCAGGATGGCTGCCTTCTCGATGGCGTGCCGGAACGCAGTGAAAACATCCGGCGTGCGCTCGACGGCAAAGGGCAGCGCGGAGGGGTCGAGCAGGCTCGACTGCCAGTGCGGCACCGTCTTCACGCCTGCCGCTGCGAGCGCAGCCACCGCGGCGCGCTCTTGCGGTGCGGCGATGTCCTCGCAGTACACCGCCGCCGCCCCCAGGCGCTGCGCCAGCGCGGGCAGGACATCGGCCGGTGCGCCCGCAAGTTCGATCAGGTCGCTGCCGCGCGCCTGCAGTTGCGCGCGCAGATCGGCCAGGGTTGCGGCCAGCCAGGCGCGGCGATGACCGGCCATGCGCGCACAACCCCACTGTGCCGGGGCGCCGTCTGCCGGCTCGTGGCAGTACACCGGCACCAGCGCGCCGGCGTCGTTGCACGCGGCGAGAAAGGCGGCATTGTCGCCCAGCCGCAGGTCCTGTCGAAACCAGTAGAGCAGGGTGGTCATGCGGCGTCCTTCGGCGGGCAGTCGCTACCATTGAAGAAACACGGGCCGTGTAACCGGAGCGGCGCCCCTTTTTTCCGGCAGGTGGAGCGTCGCAGCGCGCCGCGCATCGGGAGTCCGCTTGAAAGGTCGCTCGAAAGGCCGCTTGAAAATCCGCTTGAGAGCCCGGTATGGTTTTTCATCGTCATGGTCTTGTCCCGCAGGTGCCGGTTTCAGGGTGATTTTGTTGCGTCAGGCGACACGATAAGTTATGGCCTGTGCGCCGTGGGGATTTTCGCTTCCTTCGGCAGGAAAAACCGGATGAAGTCCATCGGACTGACGGCGCATTTAGAGGCACAATGGCCAATGTTTGCAATTCACAAGATCTGGCTGCGCCTGCGCACGCTGCTGCACCTGCCTCCCGGTCGCGACAGCATGGCACAACTGCGCTTGCGCGTTGCGTCGCTGGAGCATTCGCAACAGGCCGTCATCGATGGCGTGCCCGGCAATGTCGCCCTGCTCGATGTGGACGGCACGATCGTGGCGGTCAACGAGGCCTGGCGCCAGCATGCCGGTCAGAACGGCCTGCCCGGTGCGACCAACTTCGGCCTGGGTCGAAATTACTTCGACATCTGCCGCAACAACGCCTCCGACGATGGCGGCTGCAGCCGCGATCTGGCGGTCGGCATCCGCAATGTGCTCAATGGCAGCCACTCGTCCTTTTCGGTCGAGTATCCCTGCCATGGTCCGACCCAGCAGAACTGGTTTTCAGTGACCGTTGTACCGCTCGGTGCGCCCCATCCGCATGGCGCCATGATCATGCATGTCAACGTCACTGCAACGAAAGAGGTCCAGGAGTCCCTGAGCGCGAGCGAAGTGCAGTTCCACCAGATGGCCGCGAGCATCCGCGACATCTTTTTTCTTGCCGACACGCGCAGCAAGCGCATGCTCTACATCAGTCCCGCCTACGAGGAAATCTTCGGCCAGAACTGCGCCAGCATGTATGCCGATCGCAGCGCATGGCTGGCCATGGTCGCGCCGGAGGATCGCAGCCGCCTCCAGGCAGAGTACCGCGCCCACAGGAAGACGGCGAATGTCCGGTTTGACTGCATTTTCCATATCATCCGTCCCGACCTGACCCTGCGCTGGATTGCGCTGAAAGTGTTTTCGATCCACGACGAGACCGGCCGGGTGGCGCGCATCACGGGCGTGGCCGAAGACATCACCGAGAGCAAGAATGCGGCGCGGGCATTGTACGAAAGCGAATTCCGGCTGCGCGAACTGCTCAACAGCATCGGGCTCATTTCCGTGATGATGGACCGCGACGAAAAAATCACGTTCTGCAATGAAGCACTGTCGCGACTGACCGGATGGCGTCACGAGGAAATCATCGGCCGTAACTGGTTCGGCTTGTTCATGCCGGACGATCCGGGCACGACCCGCCGGCATTACGCAACGCTGCTTGCCGATCAGCCCGAAGAGGGGCGTCACGAAAACCGGATACGCAACCGGTCGGGCGAATTCCGCACGATCTGCTGGACCAGTTCGATCATGCGTTCGCGCAGCGGCGAGGTGATCGGCGTGGCAAGCCTGGGCGAAGACATCACGGATCAAAAGAGGGAAGCAGCGAAAATCCAGCACCTGAATGCGAACCTGGAAAAACTCTCGATCAAGCTGATCCAGGCGCAGGAGCAGGAGCGCATCAGCCTGGCGCGCGAACTGCACGACGAACTCGGGCAGCGCCTGGCGTTGCTGAAAATCGACCTGTACCAGCTGCGCCAGCTACTGGTCGAAGCCGATGCCATCGCCATCTGGAAAAACATCGACTTATCCATCGTCAATCTCATCGGCCAGATCCGCGTCATCTCGGTCTCGCTTCGGCCGCCGGCGCTCGACTATCTCGGGCTGGAATCGGCCATCCGGCAACTGCTGGAGCGTCAGTTCGCCAACAGCACCACCACCTGCGTTTTCGAATACGTCGGCCTGCCCCCCAAGCTGGACCCGGCCATCGAAATCGCCGTCTACCGGATCGTCCAGGAAAGCATCACCAACATCGTCCGCCATGCCAGCGCCGAACGGGTCGTCATCGAAATCAACGGCGGCGAAGCGGGCCGCGAGCTCGAACTCATCATTCGTGACAATGGCAGCGGTTTCGATCGCACGACATCGGGCGGCGGCAGCATCGTGCCCATCGGTGGCAGCAGTGGCTTGTCCAGCATGCGGGAGCGGGTCGAACTGCTCGGCGGTGCGTTCGCGACCGAGACCGCAGTCGGACAGGGCACCCGAATCATGGCGTCCTTTTCCCTGAAATCCCATGAATAAGAAAACCACGATCCTCTTGGTCGACGACCACGTGCTGGTACGCGCCGGCATTCGCAGCCTGATCCGCCAGCTCAAGGATTTCGTCGTCATTGCCGAAGCGTCCAATCCGGAGGAGGCGATGCAGGAGCTAACGCTGTGCACGCCCGACATCGTCGTCACCGACATCGCCATGGGCGCCGGCGCCGGCAGCGGCCTGGACCTGGTGCGCATGCTGAAGGAACGCTTTCCCGACATGGCGGTGGTCATCCTGAGCATGCATGCCTCGGAAGAGCTGGTGACCGAGGCGCTGCGCCTGGGCGCATCGGCCTATCTGCTCAAGGAAGCGGCGCCCGCCGAACTGGAGATTGCGCTGCAGGCCATCACGCGCCATGAGACCTATCTGAGTCCCGCCGTCTCGACCAAGATGATCGAGCGCTTCGTGCGGCCCGCCAACGCGCCGCAAGGCCCGCTGCAATCGCTCACGCCCAGGCAACTGCAGATCCTGACCATGATCGTCGATCGCAAAGGCACCAAGGAGATCGCCTTCGAACTCGACCTGAGCGAAAAAACCGTCGCCGCCCATCGCGCCCAGATCATGGAGCGCGTTGGCGTGCGCGATCTGGTCAGCCTGGTGCTGCTTGCCGTCAAACACGGAATGGTGAGCAAGGTCGTCTAGACCAGGCAGGACCGGTTGCAGGAATTCTCTTGCCGCTTGTAGGAAAACTCTCTTGTACGCAAGGCATTCCGATTGCATACTGTGCCCGGGAGCGCACGGATAACGTCGCTTTCTGGTTACAAAAACACGAAAACCAATCGTCTTGCTGGAAGTTTATCCCGCCTCAGTTTTCACTCCTGCCGTTGGTTTCAGGCGATGGTTGGAGATAACTACAAACGGTTACAAGGAATAATTGATTGAAGGTATATTTATCACTTGAACAAAAGATGCTGGCGGGCTTCGCCGCCGCCGTCATCGTCGTAACCGGGCTTGCCAACACCAGCTGGACCGTGACCAGAAACGCCACGGAAGCAAGCCACCGCGTCGCGCTGACGCACGAGATACTCAATAGTCTTTCGCGCGTGGAAAGCGACAGCCTCAACATCGAGCTCACGACGCAGAATTTCAGGCTCACCGGTGATACGTCGTTGCTCGCCGAACGCGAAGCATCCATCGCGGCGCGCGAGATCACCTTGCAGCGGGTCGAGCAACTCGCTGCCAATACTGCTTCACAGCGGGAACGTTACAGGCTGCTGCGTGAAGTGATCTACGAGCGGCTTGCAATCTCCCAGGAAATCGGACGCATACGCAGTGCCAGCGGCCAGGAAGCCGCAACGCAGTACGTTGCCACGTCGCCGCTGAACGCAACGCGCAACCGATTGTACAGGGTGCTGCGCGAGATGGAGGCGGAAGAAAGCTGGCTGCTTGCCGCGCGCGTCGACAACGACCTGAAGGCGGCCCATCAGGTCGTCTTCACCAACGCGGCGGCTGCGGTGCTGCTGAGCGCGCTGCTGCTGGGCATCTACCTGGCAATGCGTCGCCAGTCTCGCGAAACGGAGGCGAACCGGCTGGCCCTGGCTGAAACGGAGGAGCAACTGTCGATCATGCTGCGCCCGATCGGAGACCCGGTCCGGCCCGCCCGGCCGCGCGAAAAAGCCCTCTGCGAGCGCTGACTGCCGGCGCGGCCAGCGTGGCTGCAGGAATTCACTTGTTGCCCTTAGGCAAAACTCTCGTGTGCAGGCAATCTCCCGATTTCATACTGTGCATGGGATCGAACGGATCTCCCGGTAAGGCGCGGGCCTTCGGGTGATGGTGTATCGGTCCTGCAGGTTGCAGATGGCAGCGCGGCTTGTCGCGCTGGTTGTTTCGATCTGACCGGGCAACGTCACCGACAGCAGGCACATGAACAACGCATTGACCACGTTTTTCTCGACAGAAAATTTCATGCCGCACGGGCATTGCTACCTGTGGGAGCCGGCCCTGTTGTGGCTGCATGTGGTGTCGGATGCCCTGATCACGCTGGCGTATTGCTCGATTCCCATCACGCTGCTGTTCTTTGTCAGGAAACGCAAGGACCTGCAGTTCAACTGGATGTTCGTCTGCTTCGCCGTCTTCATCCTGGCCTGCGGCGCCAGTCACCTGATGGAAATCTGGACCGTCTGGAAACCGGATTACTGGCTCTCGGGGCTGGTCAAGGCGATCACGGCGCTGGCATCGATTCCAACGGCTTACCTGCTGGTCAGGCTGATTCCCTTTGCGCTGGCGCTGCCCAGTCCCGCGGCGATGGCGGCGAGCAATGAGCAGCTGCGCCGCGAAATAGCAGACCGCATGCGCATCGAAGGTGCACTCAGCGAAAAAAACATCGAGCTGGCGGCGTTGAACGAAGAACTCAGGGCCTTCAGCTATTCGGTGTCGCACGACCTGCGCGCGCCGCTGCGCAGCATGGATGGCTTTTCCCTCGTGCTGCTGGAAGATCATGGCGATCAGCTGCCCCCGGACGGGCAGGATGCCTTGCGGCGCATCCGCCTGGCTTGCCAGCGCATGGGCCGCCTGATCGACGACATGCTGCGCCTGTCGCAGGTGACCCGCGCCGAGATCCGCATCGACCGGGTCGATCTGACGGCGATGTGCTCGGGCATTGCAACGACGATCCAGGACACCGATCCCACCCGCCCGGTGCAATGGAACATCAAGCAAGGCATGCAGATCGACGCCGACAAGCCGCTGATCCAGATCGTTCTGCAAAACCTGATCGAGAACGCCTGGAAATTCACGGGAAAGAAGGCCACCCCGGTGATTTCCGTGGGAAGCAAGGAAGTCGGTGGCAAAACCATCTATTTCGTGGCCGACAACGGCGCCGGTTTCGACATGGTGCACGCAAAAAACCTGTTCGGCACCTTCGAGCGCATGCATACGGTGGCCGAGTTCCAGGGCACCGGCATCGGCCTGGCGCTGGTGAGCCGCATCATCAGTCGCCACGAAGGCACGATCTGGAGCGAGGCGGCAGTCGGCGAGGGCGCAACGTTTTTCTTTTGCATGAAGGAGCCAGACCATGTCGCACCTGCCTGAGCTGGTCCTGCTGGTCGAAGACAACCTGGACGATGCCGCGCTGATGCTGCGCGCCTTGAAGCGCAACAACGTGCAAAATACCGTCGTCGTCACGCACGATGGCATCGAAGCGCTGGACTTCCTGTTTGCCCGCGAATCATTTTCCGACCGTGCCGGTCAGCTGCCGCCAAAACTGGTGGTGCTCGACCTGAAACTGCCGCGCCTCGACGGCCTGGGCGTGCTGACCGCCATCCGCGCCGATCCCCGCACCTGCACGGTGCCCGTGCTGATCCTGACGTCGTCGATGCTGGAGCAGGACCTGGCGCGCTGCTATGCGCAGGGCGCCAACAGTTACCTGGTCAAGCCGATCGACTTCGTGGAATTCACGGAGATGGCGAGAATACTCGGGCTGTTCTGGCTGACCATGAACCAGTCCCCATGCTGCCAGGTGTCGGCATGAAAGCGCCCCTGCGGGTGCTGCTGGTGGAAGACTCGGAAGACGACGCCCTGCTGGTCATGCGTGCGTTGCGCCGTGGCGGGCTCGATATCGTCACGCTGCGGGTCGACAATGCGGCCGCACTGACGGCTGCACTGGCGCAGCAATGGGACGCGGTCATTTCCGACTTTGCGATGCACGGCTTTACCGGGCTCGACGCGCTGGCGCTATGCCGCGCCGGCGGATCGGACCGGCCGTTCATCCTGATTTCGGGAACCATCGGCGAGGCCGCCGCCGCCGCGGCGATGAAGGCCGGCGCCAGCGACTACGTCATGAAGGGCGACCTGACCCGCCTGGCGCCGGCCGTGCTGCGTGAATTGAACGAGGCCGTGCATCGCGCCGACCTGCGGCGCACCGAGCTGCTGTTGAGGGAGAGTGAACGACGGTTCCATGCGTTCATGAACGCCGGCCCGTTCATCGCCTCGATCGTCGATGAATGCGGCCACACCGTCTACATGAACCAGGGCTGGACCAGGGTATTTGCCGACGAGGAAAAAACCTGGACCCGGGCGGCGCTGGCAAGCGCGCCGCAGGAGCGGCCCGCCGCCCTGCGCCCAAGCGACCTGGAAGTGCTGGCCAGCGGCATCGCCGTCGAATCGATCGAGGAAACGCTGCAGCCGGGCGCGCCGGCGGCCTACTGGAAAAACACCCGCTTCCCGTTTTTCGGCGCAACCGGGCAACGCCTGCTGGGGCGGTTCGCAACGGACATCACCAAGCTCAAGCAATCCGAAGAAATCATCCGCAAGCTCGCCTATCAGGATCCGCTCACCGACCTGCCGAACCGGCGCATGATGCTCGACCGGCTGGCGCATGCGGTGGCACTCAGCGAGCGCAGCGGCAACCACGGCGCGCTGCTGTATTTCGATCTCGACCACTTCAAGGCCGTCAACGACGAGCATGGCCATGGCGCCGGCGACCAGCTGCTGCGCCAGACCGCCCAGCGTCTGCGCTCCTGCACGCGGCTGCAGGATACCGTCTCGCGCAGCGGCGGCGATGAATTCGTGATCATCCTCGAAGGGCTCGGCCACCTGGCGGCCGATGCGGCGATCCAGGCCGACGCCGTCGGCAGAAAAATCCTCGCCGCCATTGATGCCCCTTTTACGCTCGACGTCGGGCAGCATGGCCTGACGGCGAGCATCGGCATCGTCCTGTTCTGCAAGCATGCGCAGACGCCGGACGACCTGATCAAGCGCGCCGACCTGGCGTTGTATGGCGCAAAGACTGCCGGGCGCAATCGTCACCTGTTCTTCGATCCGACCATGCGATCGCGCCTGGCCATGCGCAACGTGCTGGAAGCCGACCTGCGCCAGGGACTGGAAAAGAATCAGTTCGAACTGTACTACCAGCCGCAGGTCGACAGCAGCGCACAGCTGACCGGCGTCGAAGCACTGCTGCGCCTGCGCCATCCCGACAAAGGCCTGATCATGCCGGCCACGCTGATCCGCGTGGCCGAAGAAACCGGCCTGATCATCGACCTCGGCTACTGGGTGCTGGAAACCGCCTGTCAGCAGTT
>JANXSS010000128.1 GCA_025356535.1 Herminiimonas sp. | reverse complement strand
GTCCCTTCAAGTCCGATGGTGACTTCCAACACCATCTGCCTGCCCTCTCCATGGACGGGTTTGCTACTTAACAATGTCATGTGCCCACGCAAGTGCGCCGCAACCGGCACAGGCCACGACGCACACGCGGTTTTGTAATCGGTAACCCGGTCGCCTGTCGTGACGCCTCGCCTCGCCCACACCCCCCCGGAAAGCCTGAAAAGTTTTTCACGACGGCGAAGGCCGGATGCAGCCGCCGTCAAGGTAAGTGGCCGAGGGCCGGAACCTGCGTTATGTTACCGGGCATGAACATCACCACAGCCATTCCGGAGACGCCGGACATCTATGTGATCGCTGCCCATCCGCATTGGCGCGATTCGCGCGTGAACCGACGCCTGTTCAGTGCCGCCAAATCGCTGGCGAGGGTCGATGCCAATGACCTGTACGGCAGTTATCCCGATTACCTGATCGACGTCAAGGCAGAACAACGACGACTGGAAAACGCCCGACTGATCGTGCTGCTGCACCCGATCCATTGGTATTCGATGCCGCCACTGCAGAAACTCTGGCTCGACGAAGTGCTTGGCTTCGGCTGGGCTTACGGACCAGAAGGCACTGCCCTGAAAGGCAAGGAATTGTGGCTCGTCGCCACTACCGGCGGGCCGGCAGCCAGTTACCACCCGGACAATTACAACCGCTATTTTTTCGATGCCTTCCTGCCCCCCTATGAGCAAACGGCCGCATTGTGCGGCGTGCGTTTTTTGCCACCGCTGATCCTGCACGGTGCGCGTGGCGTGAGTGACGCCGAAGTGGCATTGCATGTGGAAACGTTCAGCCAGCGACTGATCACTTATCCAGACTGGCCGGAAATGGACGCGCTGGATGCGTACCCTGCCTGCGTCGTGCCGGAAACCGATCGGCCGGTCGAAGCCGAAGACGCGAGGGCAATCTGACATGGAACACGCACCCGCCTGGCTGGTCAGCAGCCTGATCTACCTGGGCGCCGCCGTGCTGGTGGTGCCGCTTTCCAAGGCGCTGGGCCTCGGCTCGATCATCGGGTACCTGGTGGCGGGCATCGCTATCGGCCCTTCTGTGCTCGGGCTGGTGTCGAGTCCGACCGACGTGCTGCACTTTGCAGAATTCGGCGTCGTCCTGATGCTGTTTCTGGTGGGGCTGGAACTGGAGCCCAAACTGCTGTGGAGCTTACGCCGACCGATCTTCGGGTGGGGCACGGCGCAAGTCGTCAGTTGCGCCGTGGTGCTGTTTGCGGTCGGCTGGGCAGGGGGGGCCAGTTGGCGCATCGCGCTGGTCGGTGCGCTGGGGCTCGCGTTGTCGTCCACGGCGATTTCGCTGCAGGTGTTCGGCGAGCGCAATCTGCTGAAAACTGCCAGTGGTCAAGCCGGCTTTTCGATGCTGCTGTTCCAGGACGTCGCCGCCATTCCGATCCTTGCGTTGCTGCCGCTGCTGGCCGGCGCTGCGGCCTCCGACGACACGATCACTGGTTTCGGCCGCGCGCTCGAAGCCCTGAAGATCGTGGCTGTGATCGGCGGCATCATCCTCGGCGGCCGGCTGGCGCTGCGCCCGCTACTGCGCTGGATCGCACGCAGCAACACGCCCGAAATCTTCACCGCAACCGCGCTGCTGCTGGTGGTGGCGATCGCCGCGCTGATGCAGTTCATCGGCCTGTCAATGGCACTGGGCGCATTCCTGGCCGGCGTGCTGCTGGCGGAAAGCGAGTACCGGCGCGAGCTGGAAACCGACATCGAGCCGTTCAAGGGCTTGCTGCTCGGGCTGTTCTTCATTGCGGTCGGCATGACCATCGACTTCGCCGTGCTGATTGCACAGCCGGGGCTGATGGCCCTGCTGGTGATCGGCTTCATGGCGATCAAGCTGGCAGTGATCTACACCTTGGCCAAGGCAATGGGTGTGCCGTACCAGCAGCGGCCGGTGTTCACGCTGCTGCTGGCGCAAGGCGGCGAGTTCGCTTTCGTGGTGTTCCAGGCGGCCGGACCCAACGTACTGCCGCCAGAAGTCACGTCGCTGCTGATCGGTGCCGTGGCGCTGTCGATGCTGCTCTCGCCGCTGTTGCTGGTGCTGATCGACAAGTTTGTCTTGCCGCGCTACAACCAGCTGAAGGGCGGGCCGAAGATGGCCGAAATCTCCGAGCAGCAGGATGCCAAGGTATTGATCTGCGGCTTTGGCCGTTACGGCCAGATCGTCGGCCGGATGTTGAGTTCGCAGGGGCTGAAGGTTACGGTGCTGGACCACGACTCCGATTCGATCGAATCGCTGCGGCAGTTCGGCTTTCGGGTGTTCTACGGCGACGCGACCCGGCTCGACCTGCTGCGCACCGCCGGCGCTGCCACGGCGAAAGCGATCGTGGTGGCGGTTGACGATATCGAGCAGTCGCTCAAGATCGTCGACCTGGTGCAGGAGCATTTTCCGCAGGCCCGGATCGTCGCGCGGGCGCGCAACGTCAATCACATGTACCAGTTGATGGACCGCAAGGTCGAGCACATCGAGCGCGAGGTTTTTGAATCGTCGCTGCGCAGCGCACGCTCGGTGCTCGAAGTATTAGGTTGGCCTGCGCACGAAGCGCGCGAATCTGCCATGCGATTTCGTCACCGGAACATCCGGGTCGCCCACGACACCTACCCGCATTACAAGGACCGCGCCAAGCTGATCGCGGTCGCCAAGGCGGGACGCCAGCAGTTCGAGGAGCAGATGGCGAGCGAGCGCGCCGAACGCCAGCAACGCTCGGGCCGGGATTGGGACCAGACGGAGCGGGACGAAACCGCGTCGTGACCATGCCCTGGAGTACTGCACGGCATCTTGCGTAATGCGTGTCTCACGGCACGCGAGGGCGACACCCTTATGTGCCTGTTGAAGAAGTGGCGCCTTTGAACCGGCGCGTGTTCCGGCTCAGCCGATGAAGCCGTCCCAAGTCAGCTTCAAGCCCGTCAGCAGCATGCCGCTGTAGACGAAGCGGTAGAACCAGACCGGGTCGATGCGCCGCGCAATGCGGATGCCGATCCACACGCCCAGCGGCGCCAGCGGCAGCAGCACCAGCGAGGTCGCGAAGTTCCGCCAGTCGAGCAGGCCCAGCCAGGCGTAGGGAATCCATTTGCTCAGGTTCACCGCGAAGAAGAAGTACGCCATGGTCGCCGTGAAGGCCAATGGCGCCAGCTTCAACGGGACCACGTAGGCGTTGACCGGTGGCCCGCCTGCGTGTGCAATGAAGCTGGTGAAACCGGAAATGGTGGTCAGTAACGCACCGACCCAGCGCGACGGCAGGGGGTCGTTCGGTCGCGGCGGAAACAGCAGGCGCTGCGCCAAAAACAGCAGCGTGAACACGCCGACGATGCCTGCCACCGTGTGCGACGACAGGCGGCTGAACAGCAAGGCACCGATCACGGTGCCTGCCAGGCCGCAAGGCAAAAGAAACAGCAGCAGGGTGCGGTCGAAATTGCGCCTGAAGGCGGCGATGCCCAGCAGGTCCATCAACAGCAGCACCGGCATCAGGATGGCAGCCGCCTGTGGCACGCTGACGGCCAGTGCCATCAGCGGTACCGCCAGCGAGCCGAAACCGGCGCCGAAACCGCTCTTGCTGATGCCCAGCAGCAGCACCGCAGGAACCGCAAAGCCGTAGAAGTGCGGGTCAGTGATCGGAGCGAAGTTCAAGCGGTTTCCAGCGAACGGCACCGCCTGCGGAACGGCATCAGACGCGTTCGAGAATGACCGCGATGCCCTGCCCGACGCCGATGCACATGGTGCACAGCGCATAGCGTCCGCCGCCCTTGTGCAACTGGTTGACTGCCGTGGTCGCCAGCCGCGCGCCGCTCGCGCCCAGTGGATGCCCCAATGCAATGGCGCCGCCATTGATGTTGACGCGTGGGTCGTCGTCCTGCAAACCGAGCATCCGCAACACCGCCAGGCCCTGAGCTGCGAAGGCTTCGTTGAGTTCGATCACGTCGATCTGGTCGAGGCGCAGGCCGGTCAGCGCCAGCACCTTTTGCGTGGCCGGCGCGGGGCCGATGCCCATCACGCGAGGCGCTACGCCGGCCGTCGCCATGCCGACGATGCGGGCACGGGGCGTCAGGCCGTATTTGGCGGCACTGGCTTCATCGGCCAGCAGCAGGGCAGCGGCACCGTCGTTCACGCCGCTGGCGTTGCCCGCCGTCACGGTGCCGTCGGGCCGCACCACGCCCTTGAGCTTGGCAAGCGCCTCAAGGCTGGTTTCACGCGGATGCTCGTCTTTGTTCACGATGATGGCATCGCCCTTTTTCTGCGGCACCGTCACCGGCGTGATCTCGGCATCGAAGAAGCCCGACTTTTGCGATGCCACGGCGCGCTGTTGCGATGCCAGCGCCATGCGGTCCTGCGCCTCACGGCTGATGTTGTAGTCGGTCGCCACGTTCTCAGCGGTCTCGGGCATCGAGTCGACGCCGTAGAGCTCCTTCATCTTCTTGTTAATGAAGCGCCAGCCGATGGTGGTGTCGTACACGGTGTTGGTGCGGCTGAAGGCGCTTTCGGCCTTGGGCATCACGAACGGAGCGCGGCTCATGCTCTCGACTCCGCCGGCGATCATCAGGCCGGCTTCACCCGACTTGATGGCGCGCGCTGCGGTGCCGATGGCGTCCAACCCGGAACCGCACAGGCGATTGATCGTGGCGCCACCCAACTCCAGCGGCAGGCCGGCCAGCAGGGCCGACATGCGCGCCACGTTGCGGTTGTCTTCGCCGGCCTGGTTGGCACAACCGTAAATCACGTCGCCGACGGCTTGCCAGTCGACATTCGGGTTGCGCGCCATCAGCGCCCGCAGGGGAACCGCCCCGAGGTCGTCGGCACGCACGCTGCTGAGCGCGCCACCATAGCGGCCGAAGGGGGTGCGAATCGCGTCGCAGATAAAAGCTTGAGTGGTCATGGTGTTGTCTCTTTTTAATAGGGTTCAGATCGCAATCGGCAAGCCGACCAGGCGCTCCAGCTCGGCATGGTCCAGCCCGTCGACCGTGTCGATCAGCTTCAACCCGTCCGGCGTGCAGGCCAGCGTCGCCAAGTCGGAATACACGCGCTTGACGCAGCCGATACCGGTCAGCGGATAGCTGCAGTTTTCGACCAGCTTGCTCTCGCCCTTTTTGGTCAGCAGGTCCATCATGACCCAGGTCTGACGAGCGCCGATGGCCAGATCCATGGCGCCGCCGACAGCAGGAATCGCGTCCTTTTCACCGGTGTGCCAGTTGGCCAGATCGCCGGTGGCCGAGACCTGGAACGCACCGAGCACGCAGATGTCGAGGTGTCCGCCGCGCATCATCGCGAAGCTGTCGGCATGGTGGAAGTAGGAGCCGC
The DNA here is from genome assembly GCA_025356535.1 of Herminiimonas sp. Lineage (GTDB taxonomy): Bacteria > Pseudomonadota > Gammaproteobacteria > Burkholderiales > Burkholderiaceae_D > JANXSS01. The sequence continues at coordinate 656 of JANXSS010000128.1, read as the reverse complement.
CGGCCAGCAGCGTGACGGGTTGCTTGCCGGCGTTGATGAGGTCGAAATCCTCTTCGCCCGCAGCCGGTGCCGGGCCCATGCCCAGGATGCCGTTTTCGCTTTGCAGGATGATTTCGCGCCCGGCCGGCAGGTGATTGGCTACCAGCGTGGGCTGCCCGATGCCGAGGTTGACGACGGCGCCATCGAAGATGTCTTCGGCGACGCGCTTGGCGAGTTGTTCTTTGGTACGACGTTGGTAAGTCATGTCATGTGCCCTGTTCAAGCAGCCTTCTTGAAACCGCCGGCTTGCGTGGCGACACGTTCGATCTGCACGATCTGGTGCACGAAGATGCCTGGCGTGACGATGTGCTCCGGGTCCAGCGCGCCGAGTTCGACCACCTCGTGCACGGTGGCGATGGTGCGGCGCGATGCCATCGCCATCACCGGCCCGAAGTTGCGGGCCGCCTTTCGGTAGACCAGGTTGCCCCAGCGATCGCCACGCTCCGCCCTGATCAGCGCCACGTCGCCGTGAATCGGGAATTCGAGCACGTACTGCTTGCCATCGATCATTCGGGTTTCGCGCTCACCGGAGAGTTGCGTGCCGAAACCCGTCGGACAAAAGAAGGCACCGATGCCGGCACCGGCCGCGCGAATGCGTTCAGCCAGGTTGCCTTGCG
>JANXSS010000117.1 GCA_025356535.1 Herminiimonas sp. | reverse complement strand
CTCGGCCAGGTACTTGGTGACGATCGAGGCCGGTATGCCGGTCTCGCCGAACTTGCCCTCCAAGGAGAGGCCCGGCGTGATGATGGTCGCCTTGATCGGGTCGAGCATGTTGAAGCCCGGCGCCAGGTTGCCGAAGCCGTGCCAGTCGTCTTCTGCGCGGATCATCCAGTCCTCGCGCGAGCCGATGCCGTTGGCAGAAAAGGTGTCCGGCCCCCAGACCTGGAACCACCAGCCCTGGCCCCATTCGGCGTCGATCTTCTTCATCGCCCGGCGGAAGTCGAGGGCCTCCAAGATGCTTTCCTCGACCAGTGCCGTGCCGCCGGGCGGCTCCATCATGGCCGCTGCAACGTCGAGCGAGGCGATGATCGAATACTGCGGCGAGGTCGAGGTATGCATCAGGTACGCTTCATTGAAGGCGTCCTGGTCGAGCTTGACGGTATCGGATTCGCGCACCAGGATCTGCGAGGCCTGCGACAGCCCGGCCAGAAGCTTGTGCGTCGATTGGGTCGAGAAGATCATCGACTCGCGCGCGCGCGGCCGGTCCTTGCCGATCGCATGCATGTCCTTGTAAAAATCGTGGAAGGTCGCATGCGGCAGCCAGGCTTCGTCGAAATGCAGCGTGTCGATCTCGCCGTCGAGGATGTCCTTCAGGGTCTCGACGTTGTAGATGATGCCGTCGTAGGTCGATTGCGTGATCGTCAGGATGCGCGGCTTCTTGTTGACGGCCTCCCGGGCAAAAGGGTTGGCCTCGATCTTCTTGCGGATGTTCTCGAGCTGGAATTCTTCCAGCGGAATCGGGCCGATGATGCCGAGGTGGTTCCGGGTCGGCATGAGGAATACCGGAATCGCGCCGCACATGATGATCGCATGCAGGATCGACTTGTGGCAGTTGCGGTCGACCACGACGATGTCGCCGGGCGCCACCGTCGAATGCCAGACCATCTTGTTGGACGTGCTGGTGCCGTTGGTGACGAAGTAGCAGTGGTCGGCATTGAAGATGCGCGCCGCATTGCGCTCGGAGGCCGCAATCGGGCCGGTATGGTCGAGCAGCTGGCCGAGTTCCTCGACGGCGTTGCATACATCGGCGCGCAGCATGTTCTCGCCGAAGAACTGGTGGAACATCTGGCCGATCGGCGACTTCAGGAATGCCACGCCGCCGGAGTGACCGGGGCAGTGCCAGGAATACGAACCGTCGTTTGCGTAATGCACCAGCGCGCGGAAGAACGGCGGCGACAGGCCGTCCAGATACGACTTGGCCTCGCGGATGATGTGGCGCGCGACGAACTCGGGCGTGTCCTCGAACATGTGGATGAAGCCGTGCAGTTCGCGCAGGATGTCGTTCGGAATGTGGCGCGAGGTGCGGGTTTCGCCATACAGGTAGATCGGTATGTCGGCGTTCTTGTGGCGGATCTCTTCGACGAAGGCGCGCAGGGACTTCAGGGCATGGTCGGTTTCTTCGGTCGAGCCCTCGCCGAACTCTTCATCGTCGATCGACAGGATGAAGGCCGACGCCCGCGACTGCTGCTGGGCGAACTGCGACAGGTCGCCGTAGCTGGTCACGCCGAGCACTTCCATGCCTTCCTTTTCCATGGCGTCGGCGAGTGCGCGGATGCCCAGGCCGGAAGTATTTTCAGAGCGGAAGTCTTCGTCGATGATGACGATCGGAAAACGGAATTTCAAGGGCTGCTCCACACGAATGTAAATGCCGGCAGCAGCCGGCGAAATGATTGAAACCGCAGATTGCCCTGCGCATCGGCGTCGACCGATTACAGATGCATGTACGCCGCCACGCCGACCAGGCCGCCCAGCACCGCCACGCCATAGGCACAGTACATCAGCCACTTCTTGCGGGTCAGCAGGGTGATGGCCGCAAGGGAGATGGCGATCTGCTCGGCAGTCGTCGCCAGCGCCCAGCGATGATGCACATGCATGGCTTCGTCGGACTTCTTGTCCCAGTCGAGCGAAGACGCTTCGAGTTTTTCGGCATCCTTCTTGATGCCTTCCTTTTCCTTCTTGTAGCGCTCTACCTCGGCCTTGTATCTTGCCGTATCGCTGCCGGGCAGGGTAATGGCCAGTTCCGACAGGTTCTGCTTGTTCGACTTGGCCTGGTAATAATTCCACTGGTTCGAGGCTTCGGTCTTCTTGATGGCGGCATTGTTCTTGTACATCGCCGCCTGGTTCTGCGTGTCGCCGCCCTGGAAGCCGAACAGGGCGCCGACGGTTGCCATGATCGCGGTGCTCACGGCAATCCGGCTGGAGAAATCATCGCCGCCATGGGCTGCATGTTCGAGTTCATGGTCATGCGGGCCGTGCACGTGAAAACCTTCTGACATGACTACTCCTGGATGCGTTGATAGGTGACGAAGGCATAGGCGCATTCGTTGTGGTCGGAATAATACGCTTGGCGCGCGGCTTCCCGCCACAGATTCGGATCGATCGCCGGGAAAAACGTGTCGCAATCGAACACGCGGTCGATTTCGGTGACGATCAGGCAAGTTGCGCGTGGCAGCGTCTCGGCATAGATCTGGGCGCCGCCGATGACGAAGGCTTGCGTTCCCGGCGTCAGGGCGATTGCCGCATCGACCGAGGCGACGGCTTCGACGCCATCGTGGCGCCAGGCCGGATTGCGGCTGATGACGATGTTGCGCCGCCCCGGCAGCGGCCTGCCGATCGACTCGAAGGTCTTGCGCCCCATGATGATCGCATGGCCGGTGGTGGTGCGCTTGAAATGCGCCAGGTCTTCCGGCAGGCGCCAGGGCAGGCGGTTTTCGATGCCGATGCCGCGCGCGCGGTCGGTGGCGACGATGAGTGTTAGCGACATGATCGTAGGCCGGCAAGCGGGCCGGCGGGTAAAGGAATCGGGGCGACTGGCAGGGCAGCGGGCGTAGCGGCGAGCCGGGCGCCGGCAACCGCGCCGTCGAGGCGGCATTCTACCGCGACTGCACCGGCATGCGTGCAGGGTCGCGGTCGGGCATGTGCGGGAAAAACGACATGAAAACGCCTGCCGGGCCGTCAGGAACGGCGCAGCAGGCGTTGCCGGGGATGGCGAGTCAGTGCTGATTCGGCGGCAGCCCCAGGAAGGTCTTGAGCGGTGCATCGGAGCCCGATGCACCGACTTCCTTGATGCACAGCAGAGGATTGATATCGGTTGCTTCGCCGCGGCCATTGTTGGTGACCGACTTCGTGTCGCCCGGATGCCCGTGCGGCAGGCAGATCGACGGATGGTCAAAAGGCGCGCGCTGGTAGCGCACCCGCTCGTCGGTCAGCGACAGCAGGAATGCCACCAGACTTTCCTTCTCGCTGTCGGAAAGATGCAGCGGCTCGATGTCGGGATCGAGATTGGCGCGGTTGACATTGGCGAAGTCGCCGCCGCGGTTATAGAAGTCGACCACCTGCATCAATGTCGCCTTGCCGCCGTTGTGGAAGTACGGGCCGGTCAGTTCGACGTTGCGCAGCCCCGGCGTCTTGAAGGCGCCGAAGACGTTGACGTTTTCAGGCGTGGTCGGATCGTACCGGGACGGATCGAAGTTATTGCCGAGCAGCGAGGCTTTGCCGGTGGCGAACATCATCGACTCCGACAGCGGATTGCCAAAGCCGTCGGTGCCGCCGACGCCGACGTCGTCCGTGGTCGGCCGCACGCCGATGTTATAGAAACCGCTGTCATAGGTCTTGGTCGAGCCATTGCCCATGACCATTTTTTCCAGCCGCTTGTCGATGACGTTGCGAAACGATGCGCTGGTCAGCTCGGCGCCGCTGTGGCAGTTGATGCAATGACCCTTGCCCTTGAAGATCTCGAAGCCGGCCAGCTGCTGCGGCGTCAGTGTCGACTTGCCTTCCTCATGCTGGTCGAACGGCGTGTCGTTGGCAATGAGCGTGGATTCGTAGAGCTGCACGGCGAGGCTGAAAAATAGCGAAAAATTCGCTTCGATCTGGTTGACATCGACACTGGCGGCCAGGTCGAACGGACGCGGGTCTTTCAGGTCCATCGATGCGACCTTCCTGGCGCGTGCGTTGTCGAACCGGACCAGTTTCGGCGACTGCCAGTACGCCGGCTGGAAGGCCAGGCGCACCAGCGTGCCGTAATCCGGCCGGTTGATCGTGAACTGCGCAAGTACGCTGTCGTTGCCGGCGATCGCCTGGTCGCCGAGTATTTTCAGGCCGAGCATTTTCTGGCCCAGCTTGGCAAAAGTGCGGCTGCGGCAGCTCATCTCCGTGCTCGACAGGGGCGGTCCGGACGCCTGCGAGGCAAGCGACGACGAAGCCAGGGCGACGGGTACTTCGCGCAGCACGCCGTTTTCGGTTTTCCACACGAGTGACGACGGATTGCGCAGGCCGAAAGGATCGGCGCCATTGAAGACGTTGTTGGCGCGGCCATCCCAGAAGTTGCGGAAGTTGTAGACCGCGTTGATCATGGTGGGTGTATTGCGCGGCTCGACCCGGCGGGTATTGACGCCGTTGACGTTGAAGCCGTCGCCATGGTTGAGCACCGCGTCGGAGACGACGTCACAGACATCGGGGCCGGTCTTGCCGTTGCCGAGCGTGATGCCGCTGGTGGATTTTCCGACGACGTCCTTGAAGATCGCGGTCAGCACGCCTTGCGACGAAGCGACGTCGTTGACGTCCGCAATCCTGCTCGATGCGTCGTTGATGTCCGCATGCTTGGTGAAAGGAAAGTCCGCGCTGCGCAAGGTGTAGTTGGGCGCGCCGCCGAGCTGGAACGTGTGGTCCGGGTCGCCATCGGCGAGATTGGGAAAGCGCCGCAGCAAACCGGGGTCGACCTGGTTCTTGGTGCGATTGTCGGCGCCGCCGGTGAAGTGGCAGCTCGCGCAAGCGGTTTTGCTGTCACTGCCCACGCGCGTGTCCCAGAACAGCGCCTTGCCGAGTGCGATGGCGGCATTCTTGTCGCGCACGAACTCGGCCAGGGCCTCCGGCGACGGGCCAGGTACCCGCACGGACTTCAACGATAACGATCCGGATACATCCTGCGCCAGTACTGTCGCGCTGCATAGCGCCGCCGCCGTACAAAACATTGCTCCGCCAGCGCCTAGTTTCTGTCGAAACCTGTTGCTGCGAATTACTGCATCGGGGCCACGGCGGCGCCAATCGGCAACGTCGGATGCAGGCGGCGCACCGAATGCAGCCTGTTTTTTTCTTGCAAATACATTCACATGAATGAGCGACACGATTCCATCCTTTGGCTGGTGAGTGTGTGCCGGCAACATGCCTTGCACAGGTTCACGGATGGAACTTTTTCTTAACGGCGGGAGTAAAATTTTTCTCGATCGTTAGAAGCTCGCTATCCGCAAAACAAGATTGAGCCATTTTTATTGATTGACGTTGCGACCGATCAAATCAAATCATTGAATCTTGTAATTCCTCTAACGAATCTATTTCTATAAACAAAATATAAACCTCCCGGTCCAACATTGATATTTGTCAAATTATTACTTAAGTGATGTAGCACTCTTACTTAAACAAAAATTTACAAATTAAATGACGTAAATTTTTGACAAATTTCGTGGAAATGACCAATCGGTAATTGATTCAAATCAAGTTGCCGACGATCGCTTCTACTCACCTATAAAACTTGAGGAATAGAAATGTTTTTATCAGAGAAAGCTAGGGAACCACTGAACAAATCGGTTTTTGCCAGCAAATATCAGCGTTGATTTCGGCCTGACAAAATTTGCGATGATAT
>JANXSS010000111.1 GCA_025356535.1 Herminiimonas sp. | reverse complement strand
AATGCATCCCGCCAGCGCCGCTTTAGTTTGCGTTAAGCACGAGACTGACAGCGCCTGCCGCATCTGCCATGCGGGCGCCACCCCCGCCGTAATTGTTGCGCTGCGCGTCTTGCGAAGCGCGCAGCTTTTCTGCATTCAGCGACATATCGTCATTCATCTGTTCGATCAGATAATGGATCGACTTGTCGTGGTGAGAATACTCCGGCAGGTTCTTGTCGATGCCATTTTTTTGATAGGCATCTTCATAAATCTTGATTGCCGTGGCGACTTTTTTTTCACCATACTTGTCGACAAGCTTTGCATGATACTGCTCATACATGCCGGCATACTTCGGGTCGAGGGGCCCGTTGTTATTTACGTCCGGATAACCCTGACCGACGTAATTGCCGATCTTGTATGCAGAGCCGTCGGTGGGTATTGCCTTGCCGTCGTATGCTGCGCCTGCCAGCTTCGGATCGTTTGCGGCGGTGTCCCCAAGCTTCAGATCCTTTACTGCTGTCTTGCCAACCATATCGACGCCTTGCGTGATTGCCGCATGATGGTTTTCCGGCGCTTTCTCGACATGACAGGTAGCGACGGCACCGGTACAGCCTCCCACGTTTTGTACTTGGCAACCCATGATCAACCTCTCGTCAATACTTATACAAGGCTTCATCATAGGTAGCGCCGGAGGGCCCTGCCGCCTGTCCAGCGAAAAAGTACTTTCTATTACGAATTGGTCATCACTTGTACACCTGAGTGCCGTAAAGATATTTTTAGGTGGGAATGAAAAGGGGGAGTGGCGCCTTCGATTGCGATGCCGGCCCGCGGCGCGGTGCAATCCTCATGCGACGCAGGATACCGCCCGGCGGGCATTATGCCGCTGCCGGGCTGCACGGCCTGGGCAACCTGGACGTCAACGATGCTCGAACAGGCCGGCCCTGCTCAGGACGCCGGCAAGATCCTGGAATACCGCATTGTTCGGGTCGACCGTCAGGTACTGGTCTTCCTGGGTCAATTGTGCGTCATGCTTGTCATCAAACATGAATTTGATTGCATTGATATCCCCTCTGGAAATGCCGGATTTGGCTTCCAGTGCGGCGGCATCATCTTCATTTGCAGGACCGCCACCGAAGCTGAAAACACCATCCTTACCGGCGTTCGACATCAGCCATTTTTCGGCTTGCTGCATCGCTTGGTAGGGTTCATCGGCGGTGACGATACCGGCCTTTTTAAGGTTGCCCATCGCCTCCTGGATACGGGGTATGTAACTGTCGATGCCGTTCTTGAATCCGTGGTCCCGCCCATCTGCCAGAATCCCATTGACGTGTTCCGTCAGCGCCCCGATGTCACCGTTGCCGCCGCCCGCACCACGGGCAGCGTCGGCACCGCCACCGCCCTGTTGGACAAGGTTCGCTGCAGCAGGAGCCGCTTGCTCATAGGGCTGTTGCGGCCAGCCGCCGTTGCACCGATTCGCCGATATCGCATTGCATGCCATGACAAACTCCTTGAAAACAGTTGATGGAATTGTCATCTTAACGACAGGCTTGTCAAGCGTTCAACAACTGCCGAAAACGTGGGCGCTTAGCCGAATGTGTATGCGGTGATCGTGCTGCGATAAAAACGAAAAGCTTATAAAAAAGCAAGATTCGTGGTGACAGGTGCGTGTCGCAAGCGGGCCGTTTTCTGAATGATTCAGGAAACGACCCGCGCGAAGCTTTCCGACTCAGGCCGGCGCTGGCGTGCCGGGGGTGCGGTCATCCGAGCGTGACGGCCGCTTGGCCGGTGCGCCGTAACGCGGCTGACGCGGGTCGATGCCGCCCATGATGTCGTTGATCTGGTCGGTGTCGACGGTTTCCCACTCGAGCAGCGCCTTGACCATCGCTTCGACCTTGTCGCGATTGGCTTCGAGCAAGGTGCGGGCCACCGCATACTGGCGGTCGAGAATGCTGCGGATCTCGGCATCGACCTTTTGCTGCGTCTCTTCGGAGACCGACTTCGACGAACCGAAACCGGAGCCGTCGCTGTCGTCGGCATACACCATCGTGCCGAGCACGTCGGACATGCCGTACTGGGTCACCATCGCCCGCGCCATTTTCGTGGCCCGCTCGAAGTCGTTGGAGGCGCCGGTCGACTGCTGATGCATGAAGATTTCCTCGGCGATGCGGCCGCCGAAGAGAATCGAGATGTCTTCCAGCATCTTGTCGCGGTACAGGTTGACGCGGTCATGTTCCGGCAGCTGCCACGTCAGCCCCAGGGCAAAGCCGCGCGGCATGATGGTGACCTTGTGCACCGGATCGGCTTTCGGCAGCAGGCGTGCAACCACCGCATGGCCGGATTCGTGATAGGCCGTGTTGCGCCGCTCCTCCTCGCGGATCACGGCCGACTTGCGTTCCGGCCCCATGATCGTCTTGTCGCGCGCATCCTCGAAGTCCTGCATGTCGACCACGCGCTTGTCGCGCCGGGCGGCAAACAGTGCCGCTTCGTTGACGAGATTGGCCAGCTCCGCGCCGGAGAATCCCGGCGTGCCGCGCGCCAGTACATGCGCTTCGACATCCTTGGAAATCGGCACCTTGCGCATGTGAACATGCAAGATCTGCTCGCGGCCACGGATATCCGGCAGCCCGACCATCACCTGGCGGTCGAAGCGGCCCGGCCGCAGGAGCGCCTTGTCGAGCACGTCGGCACGGTTGGTCGCTGCGATCACGATCACGCCCGAGGATTCGGCAAAACCGTCCATCTCGACGAGCAGCTGGTTCAGCGTCTGCTCGCGCTCGTCGTTGCCGCCACCCATGCCGGTGCCGCGCTGGCGGCCGACCGCATCGATCTCGTCGATGAAGACGATACAAGGAGAATTCTTCTTGGCCGTCTCGAACATGTCACGTACCCGCGAGGCGCCCACGCCGACGAACATTTCAACGAAATCCGAACCCGAAATGGTGAAGAACGGCACCTTCGATTCGCCGGCAATGGCACGCGCCAGCAGCGTCTTGCCGGTGCCCGGAGGACCGACCATCAGCACGCCACGGGGAATGCGGCCGCCGAGTTTCTGGAACTTGCTCGGGTCGCGCAGGAATTCGACGATCTCGCCGACTTCTTCCTTGGCTTCGTCGCAACCGGCGACATCTGCAAAAGTCACCAGGTTCGATTTTTCATCGAGCAGGCGCGCTTTCGATTTACCCATCGAAAACATGCCGCCCTTGCCGCCGCCCTGGGACTTGCGCATGAAAAAGATCCAGACGCCGATCATCAGCAACATCGGAAACCATGAAATGAAGATCTGCGACAGGAACGACGGCTCTTCCGGATTGCGCACGTCGAACTTGACGCCGTTTGCAACCAGGTCACCGATCAGACCGCGGTCGAGCAGCGTGCCGGTGGTCTTGACCTTCTTGCCGTCGCTGGTCGTGGCGAGGATTTTCTCGCCGACGATGGTGACTTCCTTGATGTTCTTGGCCTTGACTTCCGAGATGAAATCGGAATATGCCATGACGCTGCCCGTGGCAACCGAGTCGCCGCCGCGAAACAGACCGAAACCGACGAAAACCGCAAGAACGAATGCTGCAACGATTGCAGCGCGAGAATACTTTGGATTCAACAGAATCTCCTGGAGTGACTGACGACTTGATACAGATGACCGGGAACAGGTGCGTCCGGCTGTCCTGTCCTGTTGCGTTACATTGCATCAGGTAAAAGACGTTGGGCCGGTTCAGGGCATTAAAAGTACCATGCCAAGAATAAACACGTCTTGTGTCCTGAACGGCTCGAACCGATGCGCATGCACGGCGCCAAGGTCCGAGGCAGTATTGCTTCTTGCAGTCATGTCACACCGAGCGACAAAAACCGGCGTTTGGCATGACGGCATGGTGCCTCGATCGGCAATGGCATTGGCAACCTAGGCTGCGGCGTACGCGATCATGTCGCGCCAGACGCCGTGCCGCCATGGTACGCCGTAACGCCTACCGGCGTGCCATCCTGCTCAAAACGTAGTGCGGAAGATACTTCCCGCACGCCAATCATCAGCAGCGCGTCGTTTGCATCGGCAAATTCCGTTTCCCAATCCGGCATTGCAGGCACGGGCTTGGTTGCCTGCACGACGAGCTTGCCGTCGAGCGTGTCGAGCCGCACGCGCAACTGCGCTTCCTCGCCGATCGTGACCGGCCCGAAGACGGCCCGCACTGCAGACGGCAACACGCCTTGGGTTTGCAGACCACGATTGAGCTCGGAGAGCATCTGCAGCATGAAGTATTCGGCAATGCCCTGCTCCTTGCCACCATGAAAAAGGTCCTGGTACAGAAAGTGGACGTCGCCCTGGGCGCCGTCGTCAGGCCCGTCGCTGGGCCCTGGCGCGGTCGTGGCGCCGGTTGCAACGGCCTCGTCGATGCCGAAGCAGCGCTTGACCAGTGGCGCGGCAACGGCGGTCCATTGCTGGAAGCGTGCTGCCCGCGCCTGGAAATAAGCGTCGGCCGCTGCGTCGTCGTCTGGCACCAGATAGAACGGATCGTCCACCGCCTTCAGTGAAAACCCGAGCAAAAAGCGCAGTTCGATTGCGCGATCGCCGGCGCCGAAAGGACTGTCGGGCCAGCCGCCGAAGCTGCGGTCGATCGCCGGTGTTGCCGCCACACGCTTGTCGGTCATGGCCACGAACGCGTCGCGCAGCATTTCGTGCAGATGGCTGAACGTGATGCCGTCGATTTCATTGAGATGATAGCCGTGGTTGACCAGCACCACGGTAGCCGCCGGGCTCTCCAGCAGGCCGTCCTGGAAGCTTTTCGTCAGGGCTTCGAATGCCGGCTGATCCTGGAAGCAGCGCGCCGCATCGAGGCCGCCGGTCGTGTGCAAAAACAGCGGCACGACAAACGCATTGATCTCGACCCGCTTGCCTTCGGCACGTTCGATCACGGTTGCCTCTGCGGCTTCCTCGAGCGCCTTCTTGAGTACCAGGCCGGCGCGTGCGTCAAGTGCCTCGGTGCGCGCCAGCGCGTCATACAGGACCTCGTCCTTCTTCTGATGCAGGCTGCGCTTGATGAGCTTGCGAAACGCCGCCGCCTGCTCGTCGGTGCCGCCCGTGCCATTGGCGCCGTCGACATCGACGGCAGCGCCGCCGGCGTCCGCCGCTTCGCGCGCCAGGGCCAGGGCCATGGCCAGCTCGCATAGCGCCAGGGTCGTTGCTTCATCCTTGTCTTCTTCGGACTCACGCGGTTTCTTGATGGTGTTTTTTTCGGGTATCGGCATGGTCACTGTTCAATTGGGGAAAATCGTCGGTCGATGCGCATGCGTTGCGCCGCGTTGGGGCAGCCAGCGCCCGCGCACTGCATGCGCGGCGGTATCGACGCCATGCCCGGCCGCCTTGCAACGGGCATGTCGAAAGTACATTCATCGGGCGCACGGGCGCCGTTCCGGGCTAGCATGCCACGGTTTTCGGACGCCGGCTTACAAGATTTCAGCATCGTGTTGTAACCGGGACGGCACAGCCGGTGCTTCAGGCGCGATCGAGCTTGACACCGCTGACCTGATACTTGCCGGAAGCGGCGGTCTCGGTGCCGACCTGCAGACCGAAAAAGAGTCCGTGGCGGCGCGCAAGGGCATGCTTTTCGATGACCTTCAGTTCGAGCGGCACCCAGGCGTTCGGGTCGGCAAGCAACTGCTCGCAGGCCGCTTCGCTGGCGGCGCACAGCCGGGCCTGCTCGGCGTGCGACAAATGCGTGCAGGCACGAATGGCGTCGATCGTGTTGCAATGCCGGTCGACCGAATCGGCGACTTCGGCGCGCAGATTGCAGCGTTGAATGAAAACCTGGTTGCGGCCAGCCCGATGGCGTGCCTTGGCGAGATGCGCATCGAGCTTGCGGCCGGCAAGGGCCAGTGCCTGCGGATCGCCTGGATAATTCGCTGCAAGGCGTGCCAGCCAGGCATGGCGTTCGGCCCCGAGCGCGTTTTCGTAGTCGTCGACACGGACGAATTCGACGTCGAGCATGCAGCGTGCCGGCTGGAGCCGGCCGTTTTCCCGGATCAGCCGTGCGCGGCAGGCGTTGCCACCGACCTTCAGGGGGATCGTCCAGGACGGCAGCGATGCATTGAACATGCCCACGCCAGGCGTTTGCGGCGGTTGCGCGCGGCCTTCGGTGCTGATCTTGCCGACCAGGCCGAACAACAGGGAAACCTCACTCTCCCGACCATTGCGGCTGGCGTTGCTGTGCAGGCGACCTCCGGCTGATCCGTCATCCCTTTGCGCGACCGATGACGATTCGACCGTGACGCCAGCGAACGGGCCGATGCGAAGCGGCGCCAGCCCGATTTTTGCCATTGCAGCAGCGCAGAAGGTGCCGGCGCGCCGGCGGCGGCGCGTGCTGCCTGCCTGCCAGCCGAGCGAAACATCGGGGTCATCAAAAAAATGAGCGGCGAATCGTTCGAACAGGGCCGCCGGGTCAGCCGCCGTTGCGAATTTCTGTTCGGCAAACAGGAAGTCCATGCAGGCTTGCATGCCGCGGCGCACCCGCTCGGCATCCGGCTTGCCGCCGGCGCGGTTGCGCTGCGCGTAACGCAGCGCGACGCCCGAGGCGTGCTGCCGCTCGTCGGATGCTTCGCCATCGATGGTCACGCCGCAACGCACCTGCGCCGCGGCAGCGCGCACGTCATAGCCGAGCATCACGCCCAGGCCGCAGCTACGCCGCGCAGCACGCTCGGTGCCGATCAATATTTCACCGCCATGGGCGCTGCGGCCGATTTCGAGGATGGCACGACGGCTGCCGCGATAACCGAGGTTCACGCGCGGACCAATCGGTATGCCGATCAGGTGCAGCACGGTCGAAAGATTGATCGACAACCCTTTGCTGCTGAAGCCACGCGCGCCGCCATCGCCCAGCCGCAGGCGGGTGCTCGAGCCCAGCGTGGCAATCAGGCTGCGCAGACTTGCCTGCACGGCGTCGGTCTTGCGGTCGTTGGGTCCTGCACCCTTGTGCAGCACCGGCCCCGGGCGAACGAAGGATTTTACGCCTGGCTGGAGCGCATCCTGAATGCCATGGCGCAGCGCCGACAGGGGCGACTTCTTCTGGCCGAAGAGGCGCGGCAGGAAAGAGCGCAGACGCGACTTTGCCACCCGCGGCAGGCTCTTGTAGGCAAATTTCGCCAGGCGCTGCTGCACGGCGGCCAGCGGCGTGCCGGGCGCATCGCTGCGAAAGCCTTGTTCCCAGGCGAATATCACCGCCTTTTCTGCGCTCGAGAGCTGCGCGCCCGGCTCCAGCATGCGGCAGGCGGCCTGCCGGGCTCGCGTGGTCAGGCTGGCGCAGGGCAAGCGGTTGCTGCCGGCTTCGTCGTTTTGCGCCATGCCACCGGTCTGCAGGATCACCCGCGCTGCGCGTCCCATGTCGGCATGACGGTGATGAACCGCCTGCAGCAATGCAAACCCGCTGTCGCTGTCGGCAAGCAGGCCCGCCAGACGCCATGCAGCGCGGTCGACTCTTTGCTGCACCGGCACGCCCTTGCGAACGGCAGCGTGCAGGTCCAGCCCCAGCAGCGTGCGCTTGATGGCGTGGCAGGCCAGTCCGAGGTTGCCGGCGGTGGCCGCTGCCGCCGCATAGACAAGTGCGGCGCGATCTGCGTGCAACGCCTGCGGCAGCATTTCCAGCACTTGTTCCAGGCGCTCAAGTTCATACTGGTTCGCCCGTGGGAACAGGCTCGCCATCGGCACGCCGGGGCGGGACGCAGCGGCAGCATCGTCGCCAGCAGAAGGTGGTGCGACGCATGGCGTTTGCTGCACGGGCGTTTCGCTGCCATGCAGACCGGCGAACGCCTGGTTGCGCGAGGCGGCGATTGCCCGCTCCATCTTCAGGCGCGCCTCGGCTATTTTTTTTGCTGTGCCGGCGTGGCAACCACCGCGGGACGACCAAAGGCGGGCGGCGCATCGTCGCGCGGCGGCACCTGCCTGCCCACCCGCATGACCGCTGCGAACGGCGACTCGACGCTGTAGCGCAAGGGTGCTGCGGGCGGGCGCAGCGGCTTGCGCACTTCGCCCGCAACATTCGTTGCGCCACGCATGCCGGCGCTGCGCAGTTGATTGAAAAGTCCGGGCAACCGTACCATCGGGAGGCGTTGTTATATGAACACCGTGACTTTAGCGATGACACGTGACGGCAGCATGTCATCGACATGTCAGCCGCATGACTTGCGGCGGAAAAAGGCGACGCAGCGCAAAGCCATGCCGGCCAAATCGCAAAGGTCACGCCCGAAGGCCGGGCTTGTGAACATTTTTGGCACCCCTGTTACGTTGGTGCACCGGATTTCCACTGCGCTTCGGGCCCGGATCGGCTACGCTTGCCCGGTTGCCGTCCGATGGTGCACAGCGCAGGCCCGATGCCAGCGATGCAATCCCCTTCTGCAGTTGCTTCAGGAACCCATATTTCAGGAGTCGCATGTTACGCAAACCCTCGATCGCCGCTCTCGTACTGGTCACGCTGACGGTTGCCGGACCTGCCTGCGCGGCACTGGGCGGCGCCGTCGGCGCCGACACCCG
>JANXSS010000081.1 GCA_025356535.1 Herminiimonas sp. | reverse complement strand
AGATCTATTATTCAACTGACAATTTCGCCACCAAGCACCTGATCGGCATCGACAACCAGACCGGTACCGTCAATCTCGGCAAGTTCGCCGAAGGCACCAAGATCGAGTTCGGCATCCAGAACGGCGCCAACCAGTTCTTCCGCACCGGCGCCGCAGCGACGAATGTCGACAACTTCCAGCATGCGCAGGTCAGCAAGAACGGCGACGGCACACAGATCGGTTTCGAGGATCTGGCCGGCGGTGGCGACAAGGATTTCAATGACGCCATCATCACCGTTCGCAGCGTGCCATCGAAAGAGGCGCCGGCACCAGCACCGGCACCGGCACCGGCAGCAAAGGACGCTGTACAGAAAGACAACCGCTCGGGCCTCGGTGACGGCACCAATCCGGGCCAGGGCGCCGGGCGGGAGAATTCGCCGAACCAGGGCACCGCCAATCCGAACAATGCAGCGCCTGCGCCCGTGGGCAAACCGGCCACGGCAGCGCCGGTGGCCGTCGCACCCGTGGCGCCCGCACCGGTCAAGCCACCACTGACCACGCCGCCACCGGTTGCAGCCAAGCCGGCGCCGCCGGTGGTCGGGGCGCCGCCTGCGCCGATTGCGGTCAAGCCGCCCGTGGCTGCCGCGCCGCCGGTGCAGATCACACCGCCGGCCAGCGCCCCGGTGAGCCCGCCAAAATCCGAACCGGTGAAGGCCGAAAAACCCGAGCCGGCAAACGATGCAAAGCCGGCGCCAGTGACGGTGTCGGAAGCCGAAAAATCGAGCAAGGCGGCGCAGAAGGCAGCCGAGACCGCGGGTGCGGTCCAGGCAGCGATCGACGAAGCGCTCAAGAGCAACCGCTCCGGCCTTGGCGACGGCACCAATCCGGGCCAGGGCGCAGGCAGGGCGAATTCGCCGAATCAGGGAACCGCCAATCCGGGCGGCGCGTCGGTTGCGGCCACGCCAAAGCCGATCGTGCCTGTGCCTGCGACACCGGTGAAGACCGTCGCCGCCCCGGTCACGCAAGCGGCCAAGCCGGTTGCCGCAGCGCCGGTCGAACAACCGGCCAAGCCGGTCACCGCAGCACCGGTGGCGAGCGCCTCGCCGGCGCCCAAGCCCGCTACCGCGGCCGCCAAGCCGGAACCGGGCGACAAGGACAACCGGTCAGGGCTCGGTGACGGCACCAATCCGGGTAAAGGCGCCGGCACCGTCAATTCGCCGAACCAGGGGACGAATAATCCCAACAACGCCAACACCAGCACGAAGCCCGGCCTGAAGGTCTGACCACGCGCGACAAAAGGGCATTGCAGCGGCCAGGGTGTTCCGGTTCGCGGTATTGCCGGCCTGGCCAAACGAGCGCCTGCGGTCGGGGCGGCGGCGCAACGCCTGGTCAGTCGGCGTGATGCCTGCGAGCGAGCGAGCCGGTTCGTCGGGCCAGCTCAGCGGGCGCAGGAGCGACCGGTCATGCCGGCAGCGCTACCGGGCCGCTTGCCGGGCTTTTTTCGTGCTCAGGCAAGCCGTCCGGCGGCACGCGCATTGTGTTCGCGTTCGAGCTTGGTGATGTAGCGCTGCACCGCGGCGAGCATGCCGTGCGGCAGATCGATGAAGAGGCAACCGAGCCGGGTGACATGCTGGCCGTTGGGCAGGCGCACCTGTTGTGCATTGCGCAGTTCCAGCGACGTCACCACCGCCGTGCCGCCCGGCAGGTCGATGCGGCAGTTGCGATAGACGCGGCCGATGGTCTGGTCGAGTTCGCCGCGCGCGTCGATGAGTGCGATGCCGCCGCCGCTGACATTTTGCAGCACCATCGTCACCAGGCGCGCTTCGCCGGAGGCCGACTGCGGAATCGTGATGGTGCAGGACACCGGCGCGCCCGGCAGTGTCGGCACCCGGTAGTATTCACGCCGCTGCACGCGAATCATCGACTGCGGCAGGTCGATCTGCAGCGCCGGCGCGTCTTCGTACGTGCACTGCTCGACACGGTTGACAAAGAACAGGATGCGCACCTGTTCGAGTGCCGTCTCGAACGAGATGTTGTCGCTTTGCAGAATGCTCTCGTTCATGTAGGCGCGCTGCGCGCAGTCGATGACGAGCTTGCCGGCCACCTCGTCGATTTCCAGGATCGTGGTGACGATTGCGGTGCCGTCGCTATTTGCCAGCATGTTGAGCATCTGCTTCTGGTCGGCGATGGTACGCAACAACGCCAGGATCTCCCGGCGCGAATGGAGTCGGTACGGATTGAGGTCTTCGGATTCTTGGTCTGGCGTGGCATCCATCTGTCTTGTGCTTGTCTTTGCTTGATCCGTGGTGGCGTGTCGGTCTTTCGGTGCGCCGCTATGATACCTTGCCGCCGCCCTGGCGGGCAGCTTCGATGCGATAGAGCCATGCCAACAATTCTGCGACGGCGCGGTACAGCGTCGGCGGAATGTGGTCGTCGAGTTCGACCTGCATGAGCAGCGCCACCAGTTCCTTCGATTCATGCACGAACACGCCATGTTCGCGCGCCCGGGCGATGATCTGCTCGGCCACCAGGCCGCGTCCCTTGGCGACGATCTTCGGCGCGCCGGCGCTGCTCTGGTAGGTGATCGCCACGGCATTCTGCAGCGGCTTGACCGGCGTCGCGCCGACCACGTCGGCGGTGACGGCAACGGCGGGCGGCGCCGCAGCGCGCACGGCAGGCGCGGTCGTTGCGGCCGGCGCGGCGCGGCGCGCCGGCTTGCCGACCTGCGGCGGCTGCAGCTTCTCGAAGCGCGGCGCCTGCCGCTTCGGTTCAGACGTCGCCATCGCCGCCGGTCTCGCGCCGGATGTTGAGCGCGTCGAGCGACGCGCCGGCCACGTCGAGCGCGCTGGCCAGTTTCGGCCCGTGCCGGCGCAAGGCGGCCGCCGCATCCTCGCTCTCGGTGCGCACCTGTATCTGCACGTGCTCGCCGGCCAGGTTGATGGTGGCCGACACCACGCCCAGGCTCGGCAGCGAAAACCGCACCACGCTTTGCCACTGCTGCGGCGGCTGAACCGCAGCCTCGCCGCCGGACGAGTGGGCCGCTTCGTCGCGCCGGCGTACTTCCCATTCCATCGGCTGGCCCGGATACAGCTCTCCCTGCCAGCGCACGCCCTGCTGTTCCAGCGCATGCAGCTGACGGTTGATCATCTGCGCCGCACCGGCGTCGAGCGCGGCGCTGCTGCCGGAGGCGCCTGCCGGTGCAGTGCTGAAGTACTCGAGCAGGTTGCGGCGCGCCTCGGCCACCTCGGCCGGCACGTCGGTCGCCGGCGCTGCCGCGGCCGGCATGGCGTTGGCGCCCGCCGCGCCGCCCCGGGCCTGCGGTTCGCGCAGCAGGTCGGTGAGCGCGCGTTCGCCGTTGGCCCACTGGTGCACATGCGATTCGTAGAAAAGGCCGCTGAAGGTGAGGCTGTCGTGCAGGGCCGACGCCAGCTGCGTTGCCCCCGCGCCCGGCAGGTTCGACAGCGGTATCCTGCCCACCAGTGCAGTCGAGGCGCCGCTGTCGCGCGCGCTGGCCAGCAGGTTGGCCACGAGTCGCCCGGCCGACGACAGCGACGCCGGCGCGGCGCCCGACTCGGCAAGCGGCGCACCGGCTGCCTGCACGCCGGCATTCGACAGGTACAGCGCCTGTGCGATCCTTGCGGCGGGCGTGCCGGTGGCGGCCGGTGCGCCGGCCGTGCTGTGACTGTCGAGACTGAAGGTCGGACGCGGATCGGTTGCCAGCAGCGTCAGCTGCAGGTCGTCGCCGACCGCGCCGTCGCCGGGCAGGGCGATGCGCGCCGACGTGTCGGCGATGCGCACCATGAAGGTGCCGTCATTGAAGCGCGACAGGATCTGTGCCTGGAACTGCTTGCCGACTTCGAGCCGCACCAGGCGGTCGATGTTTTCCTGGCGGATGTCGCCAAGCGGCGTGACGGCGCGGGTCGCCTCGACGGCGCCCGGCGGCCGGGCACCGCTCATGTCGGCCCCCGACAATGCCATGATCAGCCGGTCTGGCTACCGCCGTAAGCCTGCGAGAGCTTGCGTTCGGTGCCGCTGCTGTGCATGAGTTGCGACAGGCGCGCCATCCACGGTTCGGCGATGTCGCGAATGGCGCGGTCGTCGGCCAGGATCTTCTTGATGATCTGTACCTTGCGCAGCCGGATCTCGCCGGTCAGCGGTGCCGGCGGCTCGCCGTTTTTCAGGATGTCGACATGGCTGGCGCAATCCGACTCCAGCACGGCGACTTCATCCCAGTCGCCGCTACGTGCTGCCGTCAGCATCTTGTCGGTGATGACGGCAACCGTTTCATACAGGGCGATGACTTCTTGACTGTTCATGGTTGCTCAGGCTTTCACGAAACGGGAGGAATACGCGTCTGCACGGGGCATCGCGGTCGGCATTGCGGCGGCCTTGGCGGCATCGTCGCGCAGGCCGATCTCGACCCAGGCGCCTTTGAGTTCGTTGAGCAGGCGGTGCACTTCTTCCAGGATTTTTGGCTGATTCTTCAGGTTTGCAATCAGCAGCCGGTTGCTCATGTATTCATACAGGGAATCGAGGCTCGCTGCAATCTCGCCGCCGACTTTCTTGTCGAGGCTGGCCCGCAGGCCGCTGTCGATGATCATGATTGCCTTCGAGATCGCCTGGCCCTTGGCGGCGATGTTACCCGCTTTCATGTGCGACAGCGCAGTCGTGACGGCAACCAGTGCGCCATCGAAAAGCATGACGATGAGCTTGTGCGGCGAGGCTGCAGCCACACCGGTTTCGATGCTGACGCTGGCGTAGGCATTTGCGCCTCGTGCTGTTGATCCGAACATTACATGTCCTCTCAGGAGTTCTTGCTAAGGCTGGCTAATTGCTGTGTCAGAAACGTGCTCGTGGTCGACATCTTGCTGATGACGCCGTCGAGCGCGGTGAACTGGGCGCGATACTGTTTTTCTTTGGTGACCAGGCGGGCGTTCAATGCCTCCTTGGACTTGGCCACGTCCTTGATCGACGCGCTCAGGCCATTGGTGCGCGAGGCGATCGCGCCCTCGGTGCCGATCAGCGATGTCGTGAGCTGTTTGAGCTGGAAGGCGTAGCCGAGCGAATAGTTGACGTTGCCACGACTGCCCAGGGCGCCTCCGGAAATGAGCAGGCTCAATCCCTCCGCGGCATTGCCACTGGCGCCGACCAGGCTCTGCCCGCTGCCGACTGCGGTTGCGCCATTGATGGTGCCTTCGACGTTCAGGCCGGCACTCACGGTGGCGCCGGTATCGAACCTCAGCGCAGTGCGGGCGCTGCCGCCGGTGACTTCCGCATTCGAGATCGTGCCGTAGGCATTCGACGCAATCGACAGCACGCCGCCGGCCTGGGTGACCGCAGCGGTCGCGCCGATACCGACGAAGGTGGCATTGCCGTTGATCTTCGACTGTATCTCGGCTGCCAGCGTGTCTGGCGTGTAGGTGTCGGCAGCCAGGGTGATGGTGCTGGAGACGCCATTGACCTTGATCTGCAGCGTGTCGTTGCTGCCGGCGGTGATCGTCAGCGGCGCGGTGATGGCTGCGCCCGCCGTCGTGCTGCCGCGCGCGGCGAGCTGGCTGATGTTGACCGCATATGCGCCGGCTGCGGTCTTCGGTGAGGCGGCCGTATAGGCCACCAGGCTGTCACCGCTTTTGCCCGCGGCGCTGAACAGGCCGGCGATTTCGCTGAAATTGGTATCGACCGCCTTTTGCAGCTTGGTTGCGTCGACGCCGAGCGTGCCGTCCTTCTGGATTGCCACGCCGATCTGCGACAACAGCGTCAGGGTGCTCGCGCCGCCGGCAACGGGCGCGGCCAGCACGCCGCGGATCTGGTTCTGGATCGACCGCACGCTGGCTTCGCCGTTGAGCACCGCCGCCTTCTTGGTCACCGGATCATAGGCAGAAGCGTCGCGCAGCGTCTTGGTGGTGGTGTTGAACGCCTCGACGAAGGCATTGACCGACGACACCACCGATGCGGTGTCGCGGGTGACGCTGATCGTCGTCGGCGTGCCGACATTGGTTTTTGCAAGGGTCAGCGTGACGCCCGGAACGACGTCGGAAACCTTGTTGTCGGGCTTGGAGACGGCGATGCCATCGACCTTGAATGCGGCATTCTGGGCGGCGGCCGTCTGCGACAGCGCCTGGCTGCCAGCCGGGTCGTTTGCCAGCAATGTCGTCAGGGCGGCGTCGCCAGCCACCGACACCTTCAGGCTGTTGGCCTCGCCCGTGGCATTGACCGACAGCGCCAGCCGGAACGGCGTGCCGCTGCCGTCGTTGACGATGGTGGCGGTGACGCCGACGGCGGCCTTGTTGATCGCGTCGCGGATGCCGGAAAGTGAATTGTTGGTCGCGTCGATGGTCACCGTCTTGGTGCCGGCGCCGCCGCTGGTAAACGTTGCATTGCTGAATTTGCCGGTGACGGGGTCGGGAACGGCTGCAGCGGGCTTGCCCGTTACCGGGTCCACGATTGCGCTGGCGATCGTGCCGAAGTCGAAGCTCAGTACGGTGGCCGCGCCGCTGCCGATGGCTGCCGTGCTGCTCAACTGGCCGGCCGCATTCAGTTTTTGCGATTGCGCCAGCTTGCTCACTTCCAGGCTGTAGGAGCCGGGTACGGCAACCGACGAACCGATCGCCGTGGCGATGGATGCATCGGCCGCGCTTGCCTTCACGGTCTGGAACTTGGAAATGTCCGACAGACCCGACAGCGCCGTCTGAAACTGCGACAGCACGCCTTTCAGGGTGCCGAAGCCAGACAGCTTGGCCTGGAAACTCGCAGTCTTCAGGTCGAGCGCGGCAACCGGCTGCTTGTCGATGGCAAGCAACTGCGAAACGATGCTGTTGACATCGAGATTGGAGCCGATACCTGGTGAAGAAATTCCCATGTCTTGTCCTTTTGCCGCCTTGCCGCGACCTGCTTACGCCTTTTCCCGGATCAGCAAGCCCTGCAGCTTGTCCAGTTCATGGGATATCGCCAGCGCTTCCTTGGAAGGGAACTGGCGCAATACATCCTGCGTGTCGGTGTCGATGACCTGCACGATGGTGCGACCGCTATCGTGGTCGATACTGAATTCGATACTGCTTGCCACCGGTTTGAGAAACCGGTTGATTGCTTCGACTGCCTGATCCAGCTTGATGTCGTCGCCGCTGCTGGCGCGCTTTTCCTTTACCGCTGCGGCCGGCGCGACGGCTGCTGCCTGTGGCGGCTCGGGTGCTGCGCTGCGAACGGTGCCAGCCGCTGGCGCGGGCGCTGCCGGCACCGTGCCGGTTGCGTAGCTGTTGATCGGAAAAAGGCTCATGATGCACTCCCTTCAGTGGTAAGACGGAAAGCAGTTGCCTGCTTCCCGTCCCATTGAACCGGCCCAACCGGGCCGTTTCCTTGCTACCTTGTCGCGACTGCGCCGTCGTTTAACCGCGCAGCAGGGACAACACGCCGTTCGGCAGCGAGTTCGCTTGTGCCAGCATCGCGGTGCCGGCTTGCTGCAGGATCTGACCACGTGTCAGTGAAGCGGTTTCCTTGGCAAAGTCGGTATCCTGAATCCGGCTACGGGAAGCGGTCAAGCTCTCCGACTTGGTTTGCAGGTTGCTGACGACGGACTCGAAGCGGTTTTGATAGGCACCGAGCGAAGCCCGAGCGCTGTTGACCGTTGCCAGGGCGCCGTCGATTGCGTCCAGGGCCGATACGGCGCCGGCTGCGGTCGACAGGTTCATCGAACCGATGCTCGATACCGACGAGACGGTGGTGGCAGCGACGGTCTGTGCCGAAAAGCCAGCCCGCGATGCGTTGCCGCCCGAGATCACGACGCCGGAGGCACTGGTGCTGCTCAACGATACGGTGCCGTTGGTGACTGCAGGCGACAAGCCGGTGTCGGTGGCCAGGGTCGTGTAGGCAGTGCCGCCTGGCGATTTCTGCGTCAGGGCGATGTTGCGGCCATCCGCAGCAGTCAGCTTGACGGCGCCCGTGACGGCGTCAGCCGAAGCAACCACGCCGGTCTGGCTGGAGATCTTGTTGATTGCAGCGGCCGTGTTGGCGCCCTGGCCGACGGCATTGCCGCCAGAAGCGATTGCACCGACATCGATACCGTTGACGGCGAAGCTGCCTGCTGCGACGGCAGTAGCCGTTGCACCGGTGCCGCCGGTAACCGTTGCGGCATTTGCCGTAGCCGTCACGCCGCTGTCAGGCGACACCTTGTTGATCGCAGCAGCGATCTGGAAGGCCGAATCTGCTGTCTGGCCAGGCAAGGCACCGTTGCTCGATGCGCCGACCTGCAGGCCGTTCAGGGTCAGGTCGCCTGCAACCAGTGCCGTCAGCGTGCCTGAACCGGCAGTCGATGCCGATGTGGTCGAGCCGACGCCACCGAGGTCGGTGATGCGGGCGCTGGAGATTGCATTGATCGACACGCGGTCATTGGCCGTGTTGTTGGCGCCGACCTGGAAGGTTTGCGAGGTGAACGAACCGTCGAGCAGCTTGTTGCCGTTGAACGAAGAGGTGGTTGCAATACGGTCGATCTCTTGCAGCAGCTGCGACGATTCGTTTTGCAGCGAAGCGCGGTCGCTGGCGCTGTTGGACGCATTCGACGACTGCACGGCCAGTTCCCGTACGCGTTGCAGGTTGGTGCCGATCTGCGCCAGGTCGCCCTCGGCCGTCTGGGCCAGCGAGATGCCGTCGTTTGCATTGCGTGAGGCTTGGTCCGAACCGCGAATCTGCGAAGTCAAACGCTCCGAAATCGCCAGACCAGCAGCGTCGTCTTTCGCGCTGTTGATCCGCAACCCCGACGACAACCGTTGCAGCGACGTGGTCAGCGACGATTGCGACGTCGACAGGTTACGTTGTGCATTGATGGAAGCGGTGTTGGTGTTGATAAATATAGCCATTTTAAATCTCCTTGAATACTCGGGTCCGATGACGTTTGTCGTGAAGCTGTCAACCTTGGGTTGCCTCGCTGGACGAGTGGCGCAAACCGCGGTTGTAACTTGCTAACGGCGAGGGGTATGAAAAGTTTAATGCCGCAAAGCACTGCCCCGGTCAGACCACACAAATACTCGGTCATGTCAGCGCCTCCGTTCGTCGGCACCGTTTCGAAAAACTTTAATGGAATTTTTGAACGCCAGAAGATGAGTTAAAAAGAAAAAATATCTTTTTTAATCAATGGCTTGAGTTTTTTTGTAGAGGCAGAAAAAAATAGTTTGGATATTTTTCGAATTTATTTAAAAAAATATCCCGGGAGGTGATCCCAATGCCTGCAAACGTTTGTCAAAAGGTGGAGTAGAAGTAAAAAATCGCTTCATTGATAGGTTGAAAACGAAA
>JANXSS010000061.1 GCA_025356535.1 Herminiimonas sp. | reverse complement strand
CTTCAATGCAGTCCGCGTTAGCCCGCCCCTTCAAGGGGAGGGTTGGGTGGGGATGGTGTGCACGTCTGGAGACCACTCGCGGGGGAGGGTTGGGTGCGGATGGTGTTCGCGGCGCACCGAAAAGCATTGCAGCTTCCGCCGCTCCCACAGCGCACGCCGCGTTTCCCGAATCTCCGATCTCGAATACCGTCCTCGTCAAACCAGCTTCTTGTAGCGAATCCGATGCGGCTGCGCAGCCTCGTCGCCGAGACGGCGCTTCTTGTCTTCTTCGTATTCCTTGTAGTTGCCGGGGAAGAACTCGACGTGGGAGTCGCCCTCGAACGCGAGGATATGCGTGGCGATGCGGTCGAGGAACCAGCGGTCATGGGAAATCACCAGCACGCTGCCGGCAAACTCGAGCAGCGCGTCTTCGAGCGCGCGCAGGGTTTCCACGTCGAGGTCGTTGGACGGTTCGTCGAGCAGCAGGACATTGCCGCCTTGCAGCAGCGTCTTTGCCAGGTGCAGGCGGCCGCGTTCGCCGCCCGACAGGTTGCCGACCATCTTCTGCTGGTCGCCGCCCTTGAAGTTGAAGCGCCCCAGATACGCCCGCGACGGCATCTCGAAGCGGCCCACGGTCAGGATGTCGGCGCCGCCGGTGACATCGTCGAAGACCGTCTTGCCGTCGTTGAGAACGTCGCGCGACTGGTCGACGATCGACACGCGGGCGGTGGTGCCGATGACGACTTCGCCGCTGTCGGGTTGTTCGGCGCCGGTGATCATCTTGAACAGGGTCGACTTGCCGGCGCCGTTGGGGCCGATGATGCCGACGATGGCGCCGGCGGGAATCCGAAAGCTCAGGTCGTCGATCAGCAACCGGTCGCCGAAGGCCTTGGAGACGTTCTTGAATTCGATGACTTCATTGCCCAGGCGCTCGGCCACCGGAATGAAGATCTCCTGGGTCTCGTTGCGTTTCTGGTATTCGTGTTCGGACAGTTCGTTGAAGCGGGCCAGGCGCGCCTTGCTCTTTGCCTGGCGGCCCTTGGGATTCTGGCGCACCCATTCAAGTTCCTTGGCGATGTTCTTCTGGCGCGCCGATTCGGTCGACTCTTCTTGCTTGAGGCGATTGCCCTTCTGCTCCAGCCAGGAACTGTAGTTGCCTTTCCACGGAATGCCGTGGCCGCGATCGAGCTCCAGTATCCATTCGGCGGCGTTGTCGAGAAAATAGCGGTCATGGGTGATGCCGACGACCGTGCCCGGAAAGCGCTGCAGGAACTGCTCGAGCCAGTCGACCGATTCGGCGTCGAGATGGTTGGTCGGCTCGTCCAGCAACAGCATGTCGGGTTTCGACAGCAGCAGCCGGCACAGCGCCACGCGCCGCTTCTCGCCGCCCGAGAGCACGCCGATCTTCGCGTCCCACGGCGGCAGGCGCAGCGCGTCGGCGGCCATTTCCAGCTGCTGCTCGGGATTGTCGCCGGCGGACGTCGAGATGATGGCTTCGAGCCGGCCCTGCTCGGCGGCCAGCGCATCGAAGTCCGCATCCGGCTCGCCGTAGGCCGCATACACCGCCTCGAGCTTTGCCTTGGCCTCGAAGATTTCGCCCAGGCCGCCTTCGACCGCCTGGCGCACCGTCTGCTCCGGATCGAGCTGCGGCTCCTGCGGCAGGTAGCCGATGTTTAAGCCCGGCATCGGAATGGCGTCGCCGATGATGTCTTTATCGATGCCGGCCATGATCTTGAGCAGCGTCGACTTGCCGGAGCCGTTCAAGCCCAGCACGCCGATCTTGGCGCCCGGGAAAAAGGAGAGCGAGATGTCTTTCAGGATCTGGCGCTTCGGCGGCACGATCTTGCCGACGCGGTTCATTGTGTAGACGTAGTTTGCCATGGCGGACCGGTTGATTGATTTTGTAAAAGTCGGGAAGTAAAAGCCGGCGGCGCAAAATCGTCGCAGCGTCGGCCCGAGGACTGCAAGGATAACCGATGCCGGCGCCGGCGCGTTGCCGTGCCTCGACGCCGGCTTGATGTGGCTTGATGCGGCCGGAGGCGCTCCGTGCAGCCGGTGGGGTGCAGCGTTTGTATCGTTCCATGTCTTCAAGGGCGGGCAGATATAAAAAAATACAATTGCGTCACGGCGCCGGCCGATGTGTTGCGATAATAGGCACATGGATACCCTGCCCACAATTCTGGTGGTCGACGACGATCGCGAGATCCGCCAGCTGCTGGCCGATTATCTCGATGCCAACGGTTTTCGTACGCTTACCGCCATCAACGGCGTCGACATGCGGCGGGTGCTCGACGAGTCGCGCATCGACCTGGTCGTGCTCGACCTGACGCTGCCCGGCGAGGACGGCCTGACGCTGTGCCGCAACCTGCGCGCCCATGCGGTGCATGCCAGCATACCGGTGATCATGCTGACGGCACGCGGCGAGCCGCTCGACCGGATTCTCGGGCTCGAGATGGGCGCCGACGATTACCTGGCAAAGCCGTTCGAGCCGCGCGAACTGTTTGCCCGCATCCGCAGCGTGCTGCGTCGCACCCATGCGCTGCCGCCGAACATGGCCGCCTCGGAGGCGCAGTTCATGCAGTTCGGCAGCTGGACGCTGGACCTGATCGCGCGCCACCTGCTCTCCGACCAGGGCGTGGTGGTGGCGCTGTCGGGTGCGGAGTTTCGCATGCTCAAGGTCTTCCTGGAGCATCCGAACCGGGTTCTCAACCGCGACCAGCTGCTGGAGCTGACCCAGGGCCGCGAAGCCGATCCCTTCGACCGGTCCATCGATATCCAGATCAGCCGCCTGCGCCAGAAACTGGGCGACGACGCCCGCACGCCGAAGATCGTCAAGACGGTGCGCAATGAAGGTTATGTGCTGGCCACGGCGGTCAACGTGGCCTACAAGCCGGCATGAGCAGCCGGCACGCCATCCCGGCTTCGAGCGCAGCGGCGCCGGCAACGGCGGTGACGGCGACCGCCGAGCGCGGCTGGCATGTCGATGCGCTTGCCGGCCTGCGCACCGGCTCGATCGCCAACCGGGTGTTCCTGATGATTTTGGGCGGCATCATCCTGGCCACCGTCGTCACCACCTGGCTTGCCGCCAGCGACCGCAAGCAGGCAATCGAGGAGATGCGCGACCTGCACACGGCCGAGCGCGTCGAGCAGCTGGTGCTGGCGCTGGAGCGCGTCGACGCCGCCGTGCGCCCGGTGATCCTGCAGGCGGCGGCAAGCTTCGGTGTCGATGCGAAGTTCGTCGACCCGGTGCTGCTGGCGCAGGTCGGGCGGGCCGAAGCCAACAACCTGCCGCTGCAGGCGCTGCTCAAGTCGCGCCTGGGCGGCAACCGCCAGGTCGGCGCCCAGCGCGCACCCGGCTGCACGCCGCGCTCGACCGACCTGATCGACTTCACGCCAAAACGCTTCGACGACTGCCAGACGATTTACGTGAGCCTGCACGATGGCGAACTGCTGCGCCTGAAACTGCATTCCTCGCTCAACCGCAACAGCGCCCACCTGAGCCGCGGCATCGGCCTGTATGCGCCGCCCTACCTCGGCCTGTTCCTGCTGTTCATTGCCCTGCTGGCGTATCTCGTTGCGCGCATGACGGCGCGTCCGATCGGCCAGCTCGCGCGCGCCGCCGGCGAACTCGGCGCCGACATCGACCGCGCGCCGCTGCCGGTCACCGGCCCGACCGAGATCCGCCGGGCAGCGGCTGCCTTCAATGCGATGCAGGCGCGCATCCGGCGCCAGATTCAGCATCGCACCCACATGCTGGCGGCCATCACGCATGACCTGCAGACACCGCTCACGCGCCTGCGCCTGCGCCTGGAAAAGGTCGCCGATCCGATCCTGCGCGACAAGCTGGTCGAAGACCTGGCCGGCATGCAGGTGATGGTGCGCGAAGGACTCGATCTGGCGCGCACCATGGATTCGTCGGAACCGATGCAGCTGCTCGACATCGATTCGCTGATCGATTCGGCCTGTGCCGACGCGGCCGACGCCGGGCAGGCCGTGACCTGCGAGGGCCGCACCCGCATCTCGCTCACAGCCCAGCCGCATGCACTGCGGCGCTGCCTGACCAACCTGCTCGACAATGCGGTCAAATACGGCCGTCATGCCAGCGTCGCGCTGTCGCATGAAGACGACGCCATCGTCATCCGCATCCGCGACGGCGGCGCCGGCATACCGGCCGATATGCTCGACGCCGTCTTCGATCCTTTTTTCAGGCTGGAAACCTCGCGCTCGCGCGACACCGGCGGCACCGGCCTGGGCCTGACGATTGCCCGCAACATCGCCGAAAACCACGGCGGCAGCCTGCACCTGTCGAATCATCCGCAAGGCGGACTCGAAGCGGTGGTGCGCCTGCCGGTCAAGCCGGCCGGCGAGAAAAAACCGGCGCCCTGAAACGGTCGTCGCGGCACCGGCGTTGCGGCATCGCACTCGTGCGGATCGGAGCGGCAGGCAAACGCAAAAGCCGGCTGTCAGTTTCCCGAAACAGCCGGCTTTTGCATTGCATGGCGCCAGGACGGCGGCGCCGTATCGCGCGGCTTACTTCTTGGCCGGCTGCTTGGCGATGATCAGCTCCTTGACCGCCGCATAGACGTCGTCGCTCAGGATCTTCTTGTCGACCAGTTCATCCTTGGCCTTGTAGGGCCGGCCCTTGATGATGGCGGCCGCACGCGCCTCGCCGATCTTGGGCAGGCTTGCCAGCTGTTTTGCAGTGGCCGTGTTGATGTCCATCGGCGCGGCGGCCTTGGCTTTTGCCGGGGCTGCCGGTGCAGCAGCAGCAGCAGCGGGGGCAGCGGTCTTGGGCTCATCCTTGGCTTGCACGGCGCCTGTCAGCAACAGCAGCAGGCCCGATGCCACGACCAGCGATTTGATCAGTTTCATTGTCTTTTCCTCTTAAGGTCAATCGTGTTTTGAGCTTGCGCCCGCGATTAAAAATCCAGCAACAGCATTGCGTTCGGACAGGCTCCTGCGGTCAACCGATCGGGAAGCCAGGTAAAGCGTTGTCGATTTTACTCTGTCGATATCCGTACCTGCGCATCGGTCGAATTTCCGGCGATTGCGCGCTGGCGCCATGCATGGCGCAGGCCGTCGGCGGAATAGATCACCAGCGCGCTCCAGATCACCGCGAAGCCGGCCAGGCGGGCGCCGCCGAAAGCCTCGCGATACAGCAGCACGCCCAGCAGCAGCGTGATGGTCGGGCCGATGTACTGCAGCAGGCCCAGGGTTGCCAGGGGAATGCGGCGGGCGCCGGCGGCAAACAGCAGCAGCGGCACCGCCGTGATGGGGCCGGCCGCCGCCAGCAGCCAGCGCGTCGTCGCCGGCACGGTGCTGAAGGTGCTCTGGCCGGCGTAGGTCAGCCAGGCCAGGTAGCCGAGCGCCAGCGGGCACATCAGCAGGGTTTCGAGCGACAGGCCTTCTAGCGGGCCGAGCCGGGCCGTCTTGCGCAGCAGACCATAGGTGCCGAAAGTGGCGGCCAGCACCAGGCCGATCCAGGGCGGATGGCCGCTTTGCAGCGCCAGCCAGAGCACGCCGGCGCCCGCCAGACAAATCGCCGCCCATTGCATGCGCCGCAGCCGCTCGCCCAGCACGACGTAACCCAGCATGACGTTGACCAGCGGCGTGATGAAGTATCCCAGGCTGGCGTCGATGACGCGGTCGTGATTGACCGACCAGATGTAGAGAAACCAGTTGCCCGCCAACAGCAGCGCGCTGGCCGTGAAACCCGCCAGCAGGCGCGGCTGGCGCAGCACGCCGCCAAGCCAGCGCCACTGGCCGCGCACGCCCAGCACCAGCGCCAGGAACACCAGCGACCAGAGCATCCGGTGCATCAGGATTTCCAGCGCCGGCACGCCGGCCAGCAGCTTGAAGTACAGCGGGAAGACGCCCCACAGCACATACGCCGTCGCAGCGCACAGCAAGCCGAGTTGCATCAGCTGCCGCTGTTCGTCAAGGGCACAGGCGGGGTATCGGTCATGAGGGTTCTCTGTCAGTCGAAATTGATCAGCATGATGCCATCACTTTGCGCCGCGCCGGCGCGTTTCAACTGCGCCACCGCCCAGGCTGCCAGCGCGTCTTCGGGCTGCTGCAGGAAGCGCCGGTTTGCTTCACGAAACAGGCGGATCTCCGACAAGAGCTGCGGCACCTGCGCCAGCGCTATCTGCTGGCGCTCCAGCAGCAGGAACTTGAGCAGCACCTTGACCGCATTCTGCGCATTGCGCACCGGGTCGGCAGCCAGGTAATCGATGCGCGAGCGCGCCCGCGACAGCGCGCCCTGCACATCGACGAAGGGTGCGCCGTGCCCGGGAATGACCAGGCCGATGTCGAGCCCGGCGATCAGCTCCAGGGTCGCGCGCGTCTCGGCAAAACCGGAAGCGCCGTCGAGTTCCGGAAAGACCACGCCGAAGCCGTTTTCCCACAAGGCGTCGGCAGAAATGAGGATGCGCGCCTCCTCGCAATACAGCACCAGCGCATGCGGGTCGTGCCCCGGCGCGCCCAGCACCTGCCACGACAGGCCACCGAGCGGCAGCAGGTCGCCGCCGTCGATGGTGTCGTCGAAGGCAAAGCGCGGGCACTGCTGGCCGGTCGCGGCAAAGCTCAGGGCGTCGGCATTCCAGTGGCGCACGGCAGCGGCTTCGGCTGCCGGAATCGTGGTGCGGCAGGCAAGCGCTTGTTGCAGCGCGGCGTTGCCGCCGCAATGATCCGAATGCAGGTGCGTGTTGACCAGCCGGTCGAGCCGCCGCCCGCCCAGCGCATGCGCCACCAGCGCCACCGTCTGCGCTGCATGCGTGCAGTAGCCGCTGTCGACCAGCGCGGTTGCCTCCGGCGTGATGAACAGGATGTTGTTGGACGACAGCCAGCCGCGCTCGAAGACCTGCATCGTCGGTGGCAGGTGATACGCCGGGCGAGTCGATGGCTGTGCCGGCAATCCGGACGGCGGTATCGGCCGCATCACTGCGCGCCTGACGCGGTGCCGCGCCGTGCGATGATGGCGAGCCAGATGGCGCGCTTGGCAGTTTCGCTTGCACTGCTCCAGCCGACGATCTCGTCGATGGTGCGATGGCACCCTTCGCACAGGCCGGTGGACGGCGTCATGACGCACAGGCTGATGCAGGGGGAAGGCAGCTTGCCCTGGTGGGTCAGCGGATCGAAGGTGTGCGGCATGGTCGGCATCGGGATCGGAAAAGGTGCCTGCGGCATTAGCGCATGCGTTCGTGAACCGGTGAATCGGTGAATCAGCGCACGCGTCTCTCAGGCAGGACCGTCAGCATACCCGGAACCGAGCGGGCCGACCGAGAGCAGCACGCCGGCCGATTCCAGCACCAGCTTGGCCTGCCCGAAGAATGCCAGCACCGTCGGCGGCGGCGTGTAGATCGCCGCGACCTCGATCCGGAAATCACAGTTGGCCGCCGCGGGATGCTGGACGAAGATTTCGCCGCTCTCGATGAACTTGAGGTAGTGATTGATCTTCAGCTCCAGTGCCTGCAGATGGGCGTGATC
>JANXSS010000009.1 GCA_025356535.1 Herminiimonas sp. | reverse complement strand
CTCGTCGTCGCCATCGGCATCTCGATCTACTCGCTCCGGTTCGTGGAGTGCTTCAAGCCGGGCATGACCCAGGAGCAGCAGCTTGGCTTCGGTATTGATGCCGGTGCGCTGCGCACCTTGCGCCAGCCACGTCGAGCCGATCTCCACGCGCCGGTGCACGTTGTCGATGTTCATGAAGGTCGTCATGCCGCACAGCGCGCCACTGTCGTTGCGGCGCACCGCGAAGGGACACATGCTGCCTTGCTCCTGCAGGCGCAGGCGCCGGGCGATCTCGGCAGCCATTGCCTCGGGCCGGGGTACGGTGGTGTACCAGAGGTTCCAGAGTTCGCCATCGGCCGCCGCCAGGGCCAGGCCGGCCGCATGGTCGGGCGCCAGCGGCTCCAGCGTCACGTGTGCGCCGCGCAGGGTCAGGGGTTCGGTCAATGCCATCGGGCGCGGGGGTCGTCTGGAGGGTTAACGGTTGGTGCGCGACATGAACACGAGTCGCTCGAACAGGTGCACGTCCTGTTCGTTTTTCAGTAGCGCGCCGTGCAGGGGTGGCACGATCGTCTTGCTGTCCTTGCTGCGCAACGCTTCGGGCGGAATGTCTTCTGCCAGCAGCAGCTTGAGCCAGTCGAGCAGCTCCGAGGTCGACGGCTTCTTCTTCAGGCCCGGCACGTCGCGCACTTCGTAAAAAGTCTGCAGCGCCTGCGCCAGCAGATCCTTTTTCAGGGTCGGATAATGGACATCGACGATTGCCTGCATCGTGTCCTTGTCGGGAAATTTAATGTAGTGGAAAAAGCAGCGGCGCAGGAAGGCGTCCGGCAATTCCTTCTCGTTGTTGGAGGTGATGATCACCAGCGGCCGGTGTTTTGCAACCACCATCTCGCGCGTCTCGTAGACATAGAATTCCATGCGGTCGAGTTCGCGCAGCAGGTCGTTCGGAAATTCGATGTCGGCCTTGTCGATCTCGTCGATCAGCAGCACTACCTGCTCGTTGGCGGTGAAAGCCTGCCACAATACGCCCTTGACGATGTAGTTGTGGATGTCCTTTACCCGCTCGTCGCCGAGTTGGGAATCCCGCAGCCGCGATACTGCATCATATTCATACAGACCCTGCTGCGCCTTGGTGGTCGATTTTATATGCCACTGCATCAGCGGCATGTTCAGCGCAGCAGCCACTTCTTCCGCCAGCATGGTCTTGCCGGTGCCCGGCTCACCCTTGATCAGCAATGGCCGCTGCAGGGTCAGGGCGGCATTGACCGCGAGTTTCAAGTCATCCGTTGCAACGTAACTCTGGGAACCTTCGAAGCGGGTAGTCGAATGCATGACTGTCATGTCCATGAAAATAAAATCGAGTATAAGCGAGAAGCGGCTTGGCGGTTTCCCGAGAATTTCGAGCGCCGGCCCTGATCAATGACGGTTCGATGACAGGCATTGCCGCCGCGCGAAGCGTCGCCGAAACAATTCCATCGCATACATGAAAACCACTTATCTCAGATTCTGGGCCATCTGGCGGCGCTTCCGGCGTGGCGCCGGCAGCGCCGGTCACCGCCACCTGCAATACGCTTCCCAGGTCGACCAGCTCATGCACCGCGCCAATCCGTTCGCGTCCTGGCATGAGCGGGCCAACTGGATGATCGACGTGGCCGAATGGATCCGCCACGAGCCGCGCGTCTCGCTGCTCGACGACGGCGCCTGGCGCCGGGTGCGCCATCAGCGCAGCCGCTTCCTGCTCGAATGGCTCGACGCGAACCGCGAGGTGCGCCGGGTGGTGCAGGCGACGCTGCACAAGACCCTGCGCGAGTCGGTCGGGCCGGAACTGTTTGCCGGCACCGGCCTGCCGCGCGAGCCGGCTTTTTTCAGCGAATTGCTGGAACGGGTGGTGCGCCTGGCGTTTCCGCGGCCGCCGGCGCTGCACGATCTGTCGACGCTGTTTACGTCCATGTTCCCCGATGCGGCCGATGCCGACTGGCTGCTCGGGCTCGACCAGCGCACGCTGGCGCGCCTGTGGCGCCTGTGCGCCGACGAGGCCATCGCCTTCGGTTACCTGCAGCAGATCGACGAGGCGCTGGTCTACCTGGTGTCGATGATCGTCGCCGCCGGCATCAGTCCGGCATTCCGTCAGCGCCTGGAGCCGCGCATGCCGTTGCAGGCGATGCCGTTCATGTCGCTGCGGCGCGAACTCGAACAGTACCTGGTCGGCGGCGGCGATGCCGGCGCGCTGCGCAGCGTGCGCATGCTGATTGCCGTGTGCCAGGCGCAGACCGACCGGATCTATGCGCACCTGGATGAGCACGGCGTCTCGGTCGGGCTGGTGTATCACCTGGAGCGCATGCGCGCGCAACTGGCGCGCATGTCGCGCCTGATCGACCTGCGCGCGGCGCAAAATACGGCCCAGAATGCGGCGCAGGCGCAGGCGCTGCTGGTCGACCTGATCACGGCCCATCATGAACGGCGCTCGGTGCGCGGCCTGATGCAGCGCAGCTTCGCGCTCCTGGCGCGCAAGATGGTCGAGCGCAATGGCGATCACGGCGAGCATTACATCGCCCGCGACCGCAGCGAGTGGCGGGCCATGTTCCTGGCCGCCTGCATCGGTGGCTTCTTCACCGCCTTTACCGCGCTGATGAAGGGCGTGATCGCCGGCGCCGGCCTTGCCCGTTTCTTCGAGGGCGTCTTCGCTTCCCTGAACTACTCGGTCAGCTTCATCACCATGAACGCCTTCGGCGGCGTGCTGGCCACCAAGCAGCCCGCGGTGACCGCGCCGGCGCTGGCCTCGAAGATGGGCGCACTGGACACCGTCGAAGGCCTGCGCGCCCTGATGCTGGAGATCGCCTGGCTGCTGCGCTCGCAGGCCGCAGCCGTGTTCGGCAACCTGTTTGCCGTGATACCGACCATGGCAATCATTGCTGTGGCGGTGCTGTTTGCAACCGGTGCGCCGCTGGTGACCGCAGCCAAGGCGCACGCCAGCCTGGAGTCGCTGTCGGTGCTCGGCGTCACGCCGCTTTTTGCCGCCTTCACCGGCGTGCTGTTGTGGCTGGCGAGCCTGGCGGCGGGGTTTGCCGACAACTGGTTTGCGCTGCGGCGCCTGCGCGAGGCCCTCACGCATCACCGGCGCCTGGTGCATGCGATGGGTGCGGCGCGGGCGGCCCGCTGCGCTGCCTGGATCGAGAACAACCTGGCCAGCGTCGTGGGCAATGTCGCGCTGGGCGTCTTCCTGGGCATGACGCCGGTGGTGGCGCAATTCTTCGGCCTGCCGATCGACGTGCGGCACGTGACGCTGTCGACGGCCACGGCAACGTCGGCCGTTGTCACGCTCGGCTGGCAGAGTTTCGCCACGCCGGAACTGTGGCTGGCGGCAATCGGCATCTTCATCATCGGCCTGTTGAATGTCGGTGTCGCCTTCGGTTGTTCGCTCCTGCTGGCGTTGCGCGCGCGCGATGTGCCGGCACGGGTGCGGCGGCTGGTGTTTCGTACCATGCTGCGGCGCTTTACCGCCTCGCCCCATGCGTTCCTGTTTCCGGAGCGTAAAGCAGCGACCGCCACGCCGGTTGCGCCGTCGCGGCAGGCCGGCGCACGGGTGTCCGAAAGCACTGCCGCGGCAGCGCCTGCAGCCGAACCGTCCGGGCCGAAAGAGGACGGCACGCCGCAGTCCGATGCCCGCTGAGACCGGCGGCGGCACGCGGCAGGTCAATGTTGTTTCTGCATGGACTGACGCGGTTTCTTGCTGTAATATTGCCCGGTTTTGAGTGCATGCCCGCACGCCGATCCGACGCTCGTGGCAGACAGGACGACACCTGCAGATGCGCTCCCGCTTTCGCCCTTATTTCTTGTTAGCCACCATGAAAAAACTTATTACACTGCTAGCCCTGTCGAGCCTTGCAGCCGGCAGCAGCGCAGCCGTTGCCGCCGACCTGGTCGGCAATCCGAAGGCAGCGCAGGTCGCCATGTGCATCGGCTGCCATGGCATCCCCGGCTACAAGGCCAGCTTTCCCGAGGTCTACCAGGTACCGATGCTCGGCGGCCAGTCCGCCAAGTACATCGAAAACGCGCTGAAGGCCTATCAGAAAGGCGAGCGCAAGCATCCGTCGATGCGCGGCATTGCCGGCAGCCTGTCGGACCAGGACATGGCCAATCTGGCGGCCTACTACTCGCAGCAGAAATAAAAGGCTCCCAATGAAGGCAATCCTATTCGCATCCGGCCTGGCATTCGCGCTCATGGCTTCGCAGGCATCTGCCGGCGGCAATGCCGAGGCCGGCAAAGCCGCTGCGCAGAAGTACAATTGCGCCGCCTGCCATGGCGCCGACTACAAGAGCCCGATCGACCCGAGCTATCCGAAGCTGGCCGGGCAGCACCAGGACTACCTGGAACATGCATTGACGGCTTACCAGCGCGGCGCCGAGGGTGCAAACGGTCGCGGCAATGCGATCATGGGCGCCCAGGCAAAGAACCTGTCGCATGACGACGTGCGCAACATCGCCGCCTATCTGCACGGTCTGCCGGGCAGCCTGGTCGTGCAAAAGTAAATTCGGGGTCGTCTCGCGCGGCCCGGCAGCACACCGGAAACGCCGTTCAGCAATTGGCTGAGCGGCGTTTTTATTTCTGCCGTCGCAACACGCAGTCGATGTACGCCGCACCGTCCGGTGGCAGGCCGCTGCGCTGCGATTGCCAGATCATTTCGCCCAGGCATTCCATGATCTGGTGATGGGCATCATGTTCCGAGCCAAGCCGGTGCGCCAGCGCCTGGTGCGCGGCACGGATGCCGGGCGGCTGGTCGATCGATACCTGTTCCGCAATCGACAGGTGCATCGACAGGTGCAGGAAGGGATTTGCCGCACCTTGCTCGACGCTGTAGTCGGTCGCCAGCGCGGCATCGACGTCGCCCAGCGCCCGTGCATATTCCGGATGCTGCAGCACCCAGTCGCGGGCGATGGCTTCGAGCGGCGTGAGAATTTCGCGCGCTTCCTGCTTGCGGAAGGTCTCGCAGAAAAAGCGCCGCACGTCATGCTGGGAAGGCGTGAACATGAAAGACCTTTTCTAGCTGATCAGGCGCGCCAGCAGGAATGCGGCGCCGGCTGCCAGACCGCCGATTGCCAGTGTCTGGAAAGCGGAATTGACGGCGCCGGTGCCGGTGAAGTGTCCCTTGAAGTAACCGAAGATGAACAGCGCGGTCAATGTCACGCCCGCCGAGACGCCAAGCGCGGTGTTGGCCGTCTTC
>JANXSS010000465.1 GCA_025356535.1 Herminiimonas sp. | reverse complement strand
TGTCGCTCAATACCCGCCCGCGCCAGACCCTGGGATTTCGAACTCCTCTGGCTGTTTATACTGAACACATTCAACGGTTACAGCTTCAACCCGATTCAGTTCATTAACCCAGTGTTGCACTTGGTACTTGAAACCGCCCTGCATATCATACATTTCTATTTTGCAACTACCAATTTCCGTGACTGTTTTGGCGGTTGATCACGAGCGTTTGCGAGCGAGGGCGAGCCAATAGTCAATAAAATCAACCGGTTATTCAAACTGTTAATCCGCAGGTCCCTGGTTCGAGTCCAGGTCGGGGAGCCAAGACATCCAGAGGGTCAGCCGTGTGCTGGCCCTTGTCAGTTTACGGTTTCTGCGCCATCAGGTCTTCCGTAGAACTTGCATCATTTATTAACGAAACCCGTTCACCCGCCGCTGTCGCGTTCACACACGAACGGGCCAGGCGCTCATGGCAGTTGCAACAATTGCCAGCGGCTTGTCGCGGTCATGCGTATCGCGTACCTGCGTCGTCATGCCGTGCATTTCCGTGATGCGCAGCCCGGCCAGCGTCGATGCATCGGTGGTGGCCTGCGATCACCGCGCGCCGGCGTCAGGCTGACCAGAAGTTCCGCCGCGCCCAGGGCAAGCGCCAATGGCGACACGGCGCGCTTGCGCAATGAGGGTGGCGTGCTTCCATGCTGATGTCTCCCGAATATTGCTGTACGCCGATATCTTTCGGCGATGGGAATGTCTCATGCGAAGCACTGAAACGAACAGGGAGTTTCTCCCGACTTGAGGCCGCGGCGGCCTGCTCCTGGCTGCCTTTACATGGCCTGACGACCCGGCGACGAATCGCCATTCTTTATATTTCCTTTACACCCAGCCGTCGAATCTATACAAATTTTTGACGCCCTTCCCGCTACGCTTTCATCATCAAAACAAACCTCGACGGGGTGATGATGGACCTTCTGTTTATTGCAGCAATTGCTGCCTTCTTTTTTCTGACGATTGCCTTCGCCGGTGCCTGCGCAAGCCTGGAGGCACGGCAATGAACCCGTTCTACGTTCTCGGCGCATTGGTCGCCGCTGCCCTGCTGGTCTACCTGGTGGTGGCGTTGCTGCAGGCGGAGGATCTGTGATGACGACGCAATCCTTCCTCCTGCTGGCCGTTTTTCTCGTGGCATTGCTGGCCTTGTCCTATCCGCTGGGCCTGTACCTGGCAAAAGTGGGCGACGGCTCGCCGATCCGCGGCCTGGGCTGGATGGCCAGGCTGGAAATGGTCCTCTACCGGCTCGCCGGCACGTCACCGGCCCGGGCGATGGGCTGGAAAGCCTATGCCATCGCCCTGCTCGCCTCCAATGCGCTCGGCGCAGTGGCGGTCTACGGCGTGCAGCGGCTGCAGGCATGGCTGCCGCTGAACCCGCAGGCGCTTGCCAACGTCAGCCCGGACTCGGCATTCAATACTGCGATCAGCTTCGTCAGCAACACGAACTGGCAGGGCTACGGCGGCGAGTCGACGATGAGCTACCTGACCCAGATGCTGGTGCTGACCGGCCAGAACTTCTTTTCGGCCGCAACAGGCATGGCGGTCGCCTTCGCTCTGATCCGCGGTTTCTCTTCACGCTCGATGCAGTCGATCGGCAATTTCTGGGTCGACATCACGCGCGCCATTTTGTACGTGCTGTTGCCGCTGTCGGCAATCTTCGCGGTGTTCCTGATGAGCCAGGGCGTGATCCAGAATTTTGCGGCTTACAAGGAAGTGACGCTGCTCGACCCCGTGACCTATCAGCAACCGAAAACCACGCCCGACGGTCAGCCGGTCAAGGATGCGAAAGGCAGCCCGGTCCTCGAAACCCTGACGACCAGGACGCAGACGCTGGCAATGGGTCCGGTAGCCTCGCAGGAAGCGATCAAGATGATCGGCACCAACGGCGGTGGCTTTTTCAATGCCAACTCGGCCCATCCCTATGAAAACCCGACCGCGCTGTCCAACTTCTTCCAGATGCTGTCGATGTTCCTGATACCGGCGGCGCTGTGCTTTGCCTTCGGCCGCATGGTCGGCGACATGCGCCAGGGCTGGGCCGTCATCGGCGCCATGACCGCGATCTTCGTCGTCATGACGGTAATGGTGCTGATGTCCGAACAGCAGGCCCATCCTGCGCTGCAGGCGCTCGGCGTCGACCAGGTGGCGAGCAGCCTGCAATCGGGCGGCAACATGGAAGGCAAGGAAACCCGCTTCGGCATCAGTGCCTCGGCACTGTTTGCGGCGATCACGACGGCTGCTTCCTGCGGCGCCGTCAATGCCATGCACGACTCCTTCACGCCGCTGGGCGGCATGGTGCCGATGGTGATGATGCAGCTCGGTGAAGTGGTGTTTGGCGGCACTGGTACCGGTTTGTATGGAATGCTGGTGTTTGCCATCCTGGCGGTGTTCATCGCCGGTCTGATGATTGGCCGTACGCCGGAATACCTGGGCAAGAAGATCGAGGCGCATGAAATGAAGCTGACGTCGATTGCCATTCTGGTCACGCCCATCGTGGTGCTGGCCGGAACCGCCATTGCCGTGCTGGCGGGGGCCGGCAAGGCGGGCGTGG
>JANXSS010000447.1 GCA_025356535.1 Herminiimonas sp. | reverse complement strand
CAGCTCGGCCAGCAGCGGCAACTGGTGCATGCATTCGACGCCACCCTGCTCGACTGAGCTGTGTATGACAGGCTACTGCGCGCTCCGGCCCTGCACCTGCGGTGCTCTGCGTACCGACGTACGCGTGCGCTCCTCGGCACGAATCCGAATTGCTCGCTACGCCTGTCGAACACAGCCTGGACGCCGGTCCTACGCGAATACGGAACTGTCATGCAAGGGGCCGCCGACCGCGGCACGCAAAAACGCCTGGAAATCCAGCGCCGGCAGCGGCCGCGCGATGACATAGCCCTGGATTTCATCGCAGTCGAGCTCGGTCAGTATCCTCAACTGTTCGGGCGTCTCGACACCTTCGGCAGTAATCGACATCTTCAGGGCATGCGCCATCGCGACGATCGCCTGATAGAACAGGCGGGCCTGGGGGCCATGCTCCAGTTCCGCCGTCAGCGAATGGTCGACCTTCAAGACGTCGAGATGCATGAGCTGCATCTGCGCAAGCGAAGAATAGCCGGTGCCGAAATCGTCGACCAGGAGGCGAATGCCCAGGGCCGTGAGGTCGGAAAACTGTTTGCCCATTGCCTTCGAATCGATCATGGCCGATTCCGTCAGTTCCACTTCGATCAGGTCAGGGGAAATGCCGCACTGCCGGATCGCCGCGGTCAGGCTGCCGGCGACATCCTGGCGATTGAACTGTTGCGGCGACACGTTGATCGATATCGGCACCAGGATGCGCTCCAGGAGCGCCCACTCCGCAATCTGCGAGCAGACGGCATCGATGACGATCTGGCCGAGTTCGAGAATGAGCCCGGTCTCTTCGGCCAGGGGAATGAAGTCGGCCGGCTGCACCAGTCCCCGCACCGGATGGCGCCAGCGCACCAGCGCTTCGGCGCCGACGACCCGGCCGTCCCTGGCCCTGACGCGGGGCTGGTAATGCATGACGAACTCGTTGCGCTCGATCGCTTCCCGCAATTCGCGCTCGGTATCGAGGCGTTCGGAGCGCAGACGGCCGATTTCCGGACTGAAAAAAGCATAGCAACCCTTGCCCTTCGTCTTGGCGGCATACATTGCCGTGTCGGCGTTGCGCAGCAAGGTCGTGCCATCGAGGCCATCCCGTGGAAACAGGCTGATGCCGACCGATGCCCGCAGCAGCGGCACCAGACTGCCTTCCACCACGAACGGCTTGCGCAATTCCTCGACGATCCGCTCGGCCAGCGGCGTGGCGCCCGCACTGCCGCCGACATTCTCGACGATTACGGTGAACTCATCGCCGCCCAGGCGCACCACCGCATCCTGCGTGCGGACCGCAGCCAGGAGACGCTGCGCCGTGGTGCGCAGCGCAACGTCGCCGGCATGATGGCCGAGCGTGTCGTTGATGTCCTTGAAATTGTCGAGATCGATGAAGAACTGGGCCACTTCTGCGCGGTTGTGGCCAGCCTTTTCCAGAATCTGCGGTAGCTGATTGAGCAGCCAGTACCGGTTTGGAAGCCGCGTGAGCGAATCCGTGTTCGCAACTTCCCGAAGGCTTTTTTCCTGCGCCTTCTTTTCCGTGATGTTGTGCACGGTGACCGCCAGGCAGCCATCG
Source organism: Herminiimonas sp. (assembly GCA_025356535.1). Classification (GTDB taxonomy): domain Bacteria; phylum Pseudomonadota; class Gammaproteobacteria; order Burkholderiales; family Burkholderiaceae_D; genus JANXSS01. The sequence continues at coordinate 2,543 of JANXSS010000447.1, read as the reverse complement.
GTCGCCACCATTTTCCGGTGAATCCATTCTGCATTGAATCGGCTGGAAACCGGAACACGGACATCTTCTTCTTCAAAACCTTTTTCCAGTGCAGTGCGAAAAGCACCGATCAGTTTCTGGCCATACGTGCCGGAATCGAGTTCGCAAATCGTCTTGCCGGTGAGCGTTTCGGCATTGAATTCGAAATATCTGGCCCCGGTCTCGTTGCAGTCGACGATGCGGAAGTCGCAGACGGTGCGGTCCTGGCGGCGGATCGGCTCCAGCATGTAGAAACCCTCGCCGGCGCTTTCTGCTGCCAGACGGAAGGTGCGCCGGGCCCGATCGGCATCGTTGCCGTGAGCAAGGAAGCGACCATAGAGCACGAGACCTGCGAGGCACATGACGACCAGGAAAATCGTCCACAAGACGCCGAGCCGGTAGTGCGCCGTCCGGCTGGCGTTGTAGTCGAAAAGTGCATCGTCGACCGACAACGCCGCTACCGCAATCAACGGCGTACCTTCGACCGGGGCCCAGGCAACATAGCGGGCCACCCGGTCGGAAAACACGGTCGCCGGCATCTGCGCAAAGCCGCCGCGCCGATTCATGATTTGTTCGGCAGAAAACAGGCTCGGGCCGAAACTGGCGCTCTCACGCGTCTGCCGGACGTAAATTGTTCCAGCGGCGTCCCGTATCGACAGAAAGTCATGCGGACCCAGGCGCGATTGCCCGAAGGTCGACGCAAAAAACTGCGGCAGGCAGGCGATCGAAAGCACGCCGTCGAATTCGCCCAGTGCGTCGCGCAGTTCGCGGGTGAACCGTATGATCGTTCTGTTGCTGAGCAGCCCGACCGACGGCGGCATGATGTGCAAACCCTGCATCCTGTTTGTCTTGTAGTCGGTAAAGTACGGTTTGTCGCCCATGTAGGCAACCTTGTCGGTTGAATAGGATGACATCACCAGAGCGCCCCGCTTGTTGAAGATCGCAACCCCGTTCAATCTTTCGAAACCGAAAAGACCGGCGCTCCATTGCTGCTTCAGGTCGACATCGGACTTGTCGCGCTCCCAATAGTGCTTGAGTGTCAGCGTATGCTCGTCGATGGTCGATATCGCCCTGGCGACCTGCTCGCTGTAAGAGCCTGCCAGCGTGACGGCGGACGTCTTCAGGGAGGCGCGGACTTCGGCGCCCAGTGTCTCGGCTCTGTAACCGAGCGCAGCCCAGAGCGCGATACAAAACAGGATGTTGAGAACGATCCAGGCGCCGGCGGTACGAGGCCGCGATTTCAGGATCGAAAGCCTGCTGATTTTTCGAACGACTGCTGGAAAAGGCAGTGTAATAAAGGTCATATCAATACGGCTTTTGGCATGACGCAGCGGCACGATTGCAGGGCCGCTTCGCACGAGTGAAACCGGGGATGCGGTTGGCCGGCACTATCGAATGCATTGTGCCGGTATTGCGTCGCGTATTTACGGTGCGAGAGGCCGACTCTGCTTTCGAAGGCGAAGAATTTCGATACCGGATGCGGGCAGCTTCTGTAATTCTCGATACCTTATTGTAGGCTTCCAGCCCGAAGCGCAGAAAATTCTTTCTGCGGTATTGCCCCACACAAATACTGAAGTAATCGGATTCAAGAAAGCATGTTCCTGCAGCATTCAGGACCGCGCCAGGCCCACCGCTACGCCGTTCGCCTGGCGCCAGTAGTCGGCGCAGGCACGCGCCAGCGCCCGCGTCGGATCGATGCAGACCGGCAGGTGGACCGAGGCGCCGTAGGTCAGCGCCGGGGGCACTTCGGTACAGGCCAGGAGCAGTCGCTGTGCGCCACGTTCGACCAGGCATTGCGCCATCGAATCCAGTAGCGCCGCGCCGTCGGCCATGCGGCCCTGCTTGATTGCATAACAGCCCGGCGTAAAGAACCTCTGCAACGCATCGGCGCTGGGAATGATGCACGCAATGCCGCGTGCGGCCAGCGAGGATTGGTAGAGGTCGGCGTCGAGCGTGCCCTGCGTGGCAATCAGTCCGACCGTCGTGATGCGCTCGGCTGCAGGGCCGTCGCCGGTTGCTGGCAAGGCCGCCAGGGTTGCATCGACGATGTGCAGCTGGGGCGCGTTACTCGCGGCGCGCAAGGCGTCGAACCAGTGATGCGCCGTGTTACAGGCAATGACGATACGGGTGGCGCCGATCCGGTTCAATGCCGCGATCCCTTTCAGCATGGCCGGCAGGGGGGACGGGCCGACCCCTGCCAGAGCGCGCTGCCGGTCGGGTATCTGCGGCACGTTCCAGCACACCACCGCAATCTGGTCCTGGTCCGATGCAGCGCCGGTTTCCTCGATCATCTTCTGCATCAGGTCGACCGCGCCCAGCGGACCCATGCCACCCAGGATGCCGATCAGGGGCGGCGTCATTCAACGCGCAAAGTCGGGGGCGAAGACATTGCGGTAGCCAAACAGGCCGACCGCGCCACCGGTATGCACGAAGACCACGTTGTCATCCTTGTCGAAGGCACCCTTGCGTATCAGGTCGATCAGGCCGGCCATGCCCTTGCCGGAATAGACCGGGTCGAGCAGGAC
>JANXSS010000436.1 GCA_025356535.1 Herminiimonas sp. | reverse complement strand
CGCGCCTTGAACTCGGCCTCGAAGGTCGGCGACGCGGTGGAGAGACGGGGGGGAGAGGCACGCAAGGTCATGGTGCAAATTTCAATGGTCAGAACTCGATGGATTTAACAGGGGCCGGCAATCACGCTGGCTTTGCAGTGGCATCCGTTACGTTCACGGACGCCGCAAACGCGTCGATGATCCGGCGGATCGGCTCGCGCTTGAGCTTGAGCGCCGCCTGGTTCACGACCAGCCGGGCGCTGATGTCCATGATGTGATCGACTTCGACCAGGTGGTTGGCACGCAGTGTGTTGCCGGTCGACACGATGTCGACGATGGCATCGGCCAAGCCAGTCAGCGGCGCCAGTTCCATGCTGCCGTAGAGCTTGATCAGATCGACATGCACACCCTTGGTCGCGAAGAAGTCGCGGGCAATGCCGACGAACTTGGTGGCGATCTTCAGGCGCGAACCCTGGCGCACAGCCTTGGCGTAGTCGAAGTCGGCACGCACGGCAACGCTCATGCGACACGCCGAAATTTTCAAATCGAGCGGCACGTACAGGCCGGCGTTGCCATGCTCGATCATGGTGTCGAGGCCGGTCACGCCCAAGTCGGCGCCGCCCCACTGCACGTAGGTTGGCACATCGGAGGCGCGCACGATCACCACGCGCACATCGGGCTGGTTGGTCGCCAGGATCAGCTTGCGCGAGGTTTCCGGATCTTCCGTGACGATGATGCCGGCGGCCGCCAGCATCGGCAGGGTCTCGTCGAAGATGCGGCCTTTGGACAGGGCAAGTGTGATCACGATGCAGCTCCCGCCATGTCGAGGCTGACCGCGCCGTCCACGCGTTCGATGTCGGCACCGAGGCCGCGCAGCTTGGCCTCCATGCGGTCGTAGCCCCGATCGAGGTGGTAGATGCGGTCGATCAGCGTCTCGCCGTCGGCCACCAGGCCGGCGATCACCAGGCTGGCCGACGCGCGCAGGTCGGTCGCCATGACAGTGGCGCCTGACAGCTTGCGCACCCCTTCGAGGACCGCGATCTTGCCGTCGATGCTGATGTGCGCGCCCAGACGCATCAACTCGTTGACGTGCATGAAGCGGTTTTCGAAAATGGTTTCCGTCACTGTCGCAGCACCTTGCGAAACGCAGTTCAACGCCATGAACTGGGCCTGCATGTCGGTCGGGAAACCCGGGTATTCGGTGGTGCGGAAGCTCTGCGCCTTCAGGCGGTCGCAAGACGGCCCGTCGGAGCTGACGCGCACGCCGCCGTCGACTGCCACGACGGTGCAGCCGGCATCGCGCAACTTGTCGATCACCGCGTCGAGATGGTCGGCACGCGCGTGGCGCAGCACGACGTCGCCGCCGGTCGCAGCCACGGCACACAGGAAAGTACCTGCCTCGATGCGATCGGCCACCACGGCGTGCTCGCAGCCGTGCAGGCGGGTCACGCCCTGAATCGTGATGCGACTGGTTCCGTGACCACGAATGTCGGCGCCCATGCGAATCAGCATTTCAGCCAGATCGATGATCTCGGGCTCTTGCGCCGCGTTCTCCAGCACGGTTTCCCCTTCTGCCAGTACAGCGGCCATCAGGAAGTTCTCGGTGCCGGTGACGGTCACCATGTCGGTCAGGATGCGCGCGCCGCGCAGCCGCGTGCGGCCCGCCGGCAGGCTCGCCACCATGTAGCCGTGCTCGACTTCGATCTCGGCGCCCATCGCCTGCAGGCCCTTGATGTGCTGGTCGACCGGCCGCGCGCCAATGGCGCAACCGCCCGGCAGCGACACCTTGGCATGACCGAAGCGCGCCAGCAGCGGCCCAAGCGCCAGCACCGAGGCGCGCATGGTTTTCACCAGCTCGTAGGGTGCTTCGCGCGTGTGGAGTTCGCTGGCGTCCAGGCGCACCGTGCCGTTGTCGTCTCGCTCGGCAGTCACGCCCATGTTGCGGATCAGCTTGAGCATGGTCGACACGTCTTGCAGGCGCGGCACGTTGTGCAGCGTCACCGGCTGGTCGGTCAGCAGGGCTGCACAAAGCTCGGGGAGTGCAGCGTTCTTGGCGCCGGAAATCAGCACCTCGCCGCGGAGCATGCGTCCGCCACGAATCAGGAGTTTGTCCATTGAATAAAAAAGCTCAGGGATTGAGGGTCGCCCACTCGGCTGGCGTGTAGGTCTTCATCGACAGGGCGTGC
>JANXSS010000416.1 GCA_025356535.1 Herminiimonas sp. | reverse complement strand
CTGGAAGAATATCCGCAGTATCCGCATGAGATGGACGCCTTCAAGGACGGCGTCGTGCCGCGCGGCGGCAATGCCGGCGGCGGCGGCCAGCCGGGCTGGATCCTGAAATGCAAGGGCTGGGAGACCGATCCGAACGCCTATATCTATTTCACCGTGCAGGGCCATGCCTGGGGTCCGATCGCCGACGCCATCGGCAAGCCGGAGTGGAAGACCGACCCGGCATACATGACGCCGAAGGCACGCCAGCCGCACATCACCGAGATCTTCGCCACGATCGAGGACTGGTTGAAGGACAAGACCAAGTTCGAGGCCGTGGATGTACTGCGCAAGTTCGACATCCCTTGCTCGCCGGTGCTGACGATGAAGGAAATCCTGGCAGACGAATCGCTGCGTGCCAGCGGCACCATCACCGAAGTCAAGCACAAGACCCGCGGCACCTACCTGACGGTCGGCAGCCCGATCAAGTTCTCGGGCATGACGCCGGAGATCACCGGCTCGCCGCTGCTGGGCGAGCACTCCGACGAAGTGCTGGCCGAACTGGGCTACACGAAAGAGCAGATCGCGGAGATGCATGCAAAAGAAGTGATCTGACGACGGCGGCCTGAGGCCGCACTGACGAAGACGGCGCCCGGATCGGGCGCCGTCTGCATTTGGGCCATGCAAGAAGGCGGGAATCGGCATTCCGGATGCGTCTGGCGCTGCATCGCGGTCAGTCATGCAAGGCTACCTGACCTTGTCGAGGGCAAAGATCGTCAAACATTGGAGCGCCGCGATTGCCGACCCCATGCATTCAACGTAAAGTAAAGCAATTGACGAAACGCCTAGTGCACCGCAATTGCATGCGCGCAGACACCGTCGATTGCAAGCGCCTTTGCAACCAGCCCGGACGGGGCCGCGCCGTCATGTGCGTTAAATTTGTTAAACGCCGTTGCGGGTAGAGTGCGGGCACGGTCACTTTCAAGCTTGAGCCGCTACATTAGGAATTTTTTATGATGCGATTTGCCGGTTTCTTCGTGCTGCTGACATGTTTAGTCCAGACATCACATGCCTCGGACGACACCAAAGCTGTCTCTGGCGCGGCCTTGTGCAAACCGGTCTGTGTTTCGGCGCGCCAGGACTGCCGTGCGCAGGTGGAGCATGCTACCCATCAGGACACCAACCCGGTATTGTCAATGAGTCAGAACAACAACCGCTACGCTACCGCGAGCAGGGAAGTGCGTCCCGAATCGCAGCAGTTGCGTCCCACTGAGGCGCAAGCTTTTCGCGACCGGCGCTTCGAACGTTTGCAAGTCTGTGACGTGCAGTATCGCAGTTGCACCCAGGCCTGCAGCTAAGCACTTTCCGTTCAGCGCCCGGGTTGCGCCGAAACTTGTCGGCCCCGGTCAGGCAGCCGACCGATTGAACAGTCGTCCGTCGAAGGACGTTCAGTTCTCGGCGGCGAGCAGCGCCATGGCCGGCGCATTGGCGGCGGCCTGCATGTTGCTCTCGTAGAGGGCAGCGACCATGTCCGACTGCGTGATCATGCCGACGAGCTTGCGGTTTTCGTCGATGACCGGCATTGCATGGACACCCGCATCCGACATGATCGTCACCAGTTCGATGATCGGCTGCTGCGCCTGCGCCACCTGCGCGTCCTTGTGCATGACCTGGCCGACGACTTCCGGCTTGATCGAATGGGAGTGGCGGATCGGCTGCAGGAAGGCCTTGAGACGTTTGGCGAAGCCGGCATGCTTTTGCAGGTTCGCATGCGTGATGAAATCGGCCTTGGTGATGATGCCGATGACCCGCATGCCGCGGTCGACCACGGGCAGCGCCGGCAGGCGATGCAGGTGCAGCATGTCCCATGCGGTCTGCAATTCGGTGCCGAAATGGACGCTGATGACGTCGCGCGACATGATGTCGGCGCAATGGGTCACGCCGAAGCGGCGCTGGTAGACCTGGCGCTCGGTCTCCAGCAGGATCGATTCGAGGTCGTCGCGGCTGATGTCGAGCACCTGGTTGTAGCGCGCCAGGACGATGTCGAGGTCTTCGGGAATCATGCCCAGCCGCTCGGTGGGCAACGGGTCTCTCGTGTGGTGGACGTTCGTCGCAGCCGACTGCATGAGGTGCGGATAACGGCGCCCGGTCGCGTTGTTGAAGAACAGGGCAGTTGCCAGCAGCAGCAGGGAATTGAGCGCGACGGGAATGACGACAAAATCATATCCCAGGCCAAGAACCGCCGGCCCGCCAAGCACTGCCGTCAGTGCAATGGAGCCGCTGGGCGGATGCAGGCAGCGCAGGGCGAACATCGCAGCGATCGTCGCCGCACCCGCAATCGATGCGGCCAGCAAGGGCGTGCCGATCAGTTTTGCGCAGGTCACGCCGATCAGGGCGGCCACCACGTTGCCGCCCATGATCGACCAGGGTTGCGCCAGCGGGCTGGCCGGCAACGCAAACAGCAGTACCGCCGAGGCGCCCATCGGTGCGATCAGCCAGATCGCGCCCGGTACTGTGCTCAGCAATAACAGGCTGCACGAGCCGCACAGCACCAGGCCGAACAGCGCGCCGGTGCAAGCGCGCATGCGTTCGAAGCGATCGGTCGCGCCCGGAGCGGGGAAAATGCTCAGCAGCCATTTCAATTTCACGTGGCGATCCTCGGTAGGGGTGACGATTTCTTGTGCTCGACCGGCGGCGCGACGTTACGCAGGATATACAAGGTCGCCCTCGGCAGGGATAATAGATGTTAATCAAACGGAGGCAATAAATGAGTAAAGCACTAGACGGCGTCAAGATCCTCGATTTTACGCATGTTCAATCCGGTCCCACCTGCACGCAGTTACTGGCATGGTTCGGCGCCGACGTCATCAAGGTGGAGCGTGCCGGCGAGGGCGACGCAACCCGCGCGCAGCTGCGGGACGTGCCCGACGCCGACAGTCTGTACTTTACGATGCTAAATCATAACAAGCGTTCGATTACGCTCGACACCAAGAATCCCAAGGGCAAGGAAGTGCTGGAAACGCTGATCAAGCAGTGCGACGTCCTGGTGGAAAACTTTGCACCCGGTGCGCTCGACCGGATGGGGTTTTCCTGGGAACGCATCAATGAACTCAATCCGCGCATGGTGGTGGCCTCGGTCAAGGGCTTCGGTCCCGGCCCCTACGAGGATTGCAAGGTCTATGAAAACGTCGCGCAATGCGCCGGCGGCTCGGCCTCGACCACCGGTTTCGACGACGGCCCGCCGATGGTCACCGGCGCCCAGATCGGCGACAGCGGCACCGGCCTGCATCTCGCCCTTGGCATCGTCGCCGCACTGTACCAGCGCAACACCACCGGCCGCGGCCAGAAAGTGCTGGCGGCGATGCAGGACAGCGTGCTCAACCTCTGCCGCGTCAAGCTGCGCGACCAGCAGCGGCTCGACCGCACCGGCATCATGAAGGAATATCCGCAGTATCCGGACACGCCGTTCGGCGAGACGGTGCCGCGTGCCGGCAATGCCTCCGGCGGCGGCCAGCCCGGCTCGATCCTGAAATGCAAGGGCTGGGAAACCGATCCGAACGCGTACATCTATTTCATCACGCAGGCGCCGGTGTGGCCGGCCATCTGCAAGGTGATCGGCCGCGAGGAGTGGATCACCCACAAGGAGTATGCAACCGCGGCGGCGCGCCTGCCGCACCTGAAGGCGATCTTTGCAACGGTGGAGGAATGGACCAAGACCAAGACCAAGTTCGAGGCGATGGATATCCTCAACGTCTACGACATTCCGTGCGGCCCGATCCTGTCGATGAAGGAGATCGCCGAGGAGCCGTCGCTGCGCACCACCGGCACGATCGTCGAGATCGATCATCCGACCCGCGGCAAGTATCTGACGGTCGGCAATCCGATCAAGATGTCCGACAGCCCGACCGAGGTCACCCGCTCGCCGCTGCTGGGTGAGCATACCGAGGAAGTGCTGGAGCAGCTCGGCTACGACG
>JANXSS010000359.1 GCA_025356535.1 Herminiimonas sp. | reverse complement strand
GGCCGGTCGCATCGTTCGACGCACTGGCACACTCTGATTTCGAACAGGTCGATGCGACCGTACCGGATGTCGTGATTCTCGGCACCGGCCGGCGCCAGCGTTTCGTCCATCCGAAACTGACGACGGCGCTCACCTCGCGGCGCATCGGCGTCGAATGCATGGACAACCAGGCCGCCTGCCGCACCTACAACATCCTCATGGCGGAAGGCCGCAAGGTGGCGCTGGCGCTGATATTCGAGACTGCGGACGCCACCGGTGCTTGAGGTGCGTGAGCCGCCGGCAACCGCCTCGCCAGCCTCGGCCCTGCCTCCGCCGGCGGCGCTCTGGCTGCTGGCCCTGCTGCTGAGCGTGGTCTGGTTCGTCATGCTCGGCACCCGCACCCTGGTGCCCACCGACGAAGGCCGCTATGCCGAAATGGCACGCGAGATGCTCGCCAGCGGCGACTGGATCACCACGCGCCTGAACGGCATCAAGTATTTCGAAAAACCGCCCTTGCAAATCTGGATGACGGCGCTGGCCTTCAAGTTCTTCGGCCTGGGCGAATGGCAGGCGCGGCTGTGGACCGGCCTGTGCGGCTACGCCGGCATTATTCTCACCGGCGTGGCCGGCATGCGCTTGTTCGGGCGCAGGACCGGCCTGGCCGCGGCGCTGATCCTGGCCTCCTGCCTGTTCTGGTCGGCGATGGGCCACATCAACACGCTCGACATGGGCCTGGCCGGCGGCATGACGCTGGCGCTGTGCGGCATGCTGGTGTCGCAGGCTACTGGCGGGCCGACCCGGGCAGGCGTGCGGCGCAACTGGATGCTGGCCTGCTGGGCCGGCATGGCGCTGGCCGTGCTGTCGAAAGGGCTGATCGGCCTTGCGCTGCCCGGCGCCGTGCTGATCGTCTATACCCTGGCGGCGCGCGACTGGACGATCTGGACGCGCCTGCATCTGCTGGGGGGGCTGGCAGTCTTCGCGGCGATCACGGTGCCGTGGTTCGTGCTGGTGTCGCTGCAAAATCCCGAGTTTGCCCGGTTCTTTTTCATTCACGAGCACTTCGAGCGCTTTACCAGCAAGGTGCATCACCGCGAAGGCGCCTGGTATTATTTTCTGCCGATCCTGGTCGCAGGACTGTTGCCTTGGCTTGCGGCGACGCTGCAGGCGATGTGGGCCGGATGCAGCGAGCGGCGCACCGATGCCGCCGCCGCAGCGCCAGCGAGTCGTTTTCAGCCGAAGAAACTGCTGCTGGCCTGGAGCATCGTGATCTTCGTCTTCTTCAGCGCCTCCGGCTCGAAACTGCCTTCCTACATCCTGCCGATCTTCCCGGCGGCCGCGCTGTTGCTGGCGGCGTACCTGCAGGATGCGCCGCGCCGCGCCTGGTGGCTGCTGGCGGGCTCGATTGCCATGCTCGGCGTGGGCATGCTGGCTCTGGTGGCGAGGATGCCGCACTTCGCGAAAAGCGCCGTCGACCTGGCGAACTATCAAGCCGCCCAGCCGTGGGCAGCGGCAGCCGCCCTGGCGCTGCTGGCGGGCAGCCTGCCGGTGCTCTGGTGGTGCCGCCGCAGCACGTCCGTGCAAGCGGGCGTCGACATCCGCCTGCGGGCAACGCTGGCGCTGTCGGTGGCCGGTTTCGCTGCCGTGCAGCTTTTGCTGCTGGGCGCCGAGCCGCATGGCCGTACCCGTTCGGGCATCGCACTGGTGCCGGCGATTGCCGCCGAACTGACGCCGGCCACGCCGCTGTATGCGGTGGGCCTGTACGACCAGACGCTGCCGTTCTACCTGCGCCGCACCATGACGCTGGTGGCGCACGCCGACGAACTCGAATTCGGCCTGCAGCAGCAACCGGAACTGTGGTTGCCCACGCGCGAGGCCTTCGTTGCGCTCTGGCGCAGCGGCCCGAAAGCCGTCGCCATCACCCGTCCTGAAATTTTTGCCCAGATGCAGGCGCAGGGCGTGCCGATGCGCCTGCTGGCACGCGACGAGCGCCGGGTTGCCATTACCAACCGATGATGCCATTCCCTTCACCGCTCGCCTTTCGATCGACCCTTCCATGAACCTGTCGACCTTCGGCTTCATTTTCACCGGCATCTGCCTCAATGCGGTGGCACAGCTGTTGCTCAAAGCCGGCACCAATGCGGTGGGCGCCATCCACCTGACTGCAGAAAACTGGTTTGCCACCGGCCTCAAGCTGGCGACCCAGCTGCCGATCATCGGCGGCCTGTCC
>JANXSS010000318.1 GCA_025356535.1 Herminiimonas sp. | reverse complement strand
GCGCCGGTGGTGCCGGACCCGGCGCAACCGGCGCTGACGCGTTTCATGTGGATTGCCTGGGTCGCGCCGCTGGTGTTTTTTTCCATTTCCGAAGCCAAGGCGAACTACTACCTGGTCGCCGTCATGCCGTTCGCCGCGCTGCACCTGGTGCTGGCGCTGGAAAAGCGCGGTTTTCTGGCCGGCGCGGCAGCGGCCTTGCCGGGGGTGCTGGTGGCGCTGGTGTCGGTGGCGCTCTGGATCACCTTCGGCTTGCGCGCTGCCGCGGTGCAGCGACTGGTATCGATCGGCGGCATGGACGAGCGCCAGTTCGTGCTCATGGCATTCGCCGTGGCGACGATGGTTGCCCTGGCTGCTGCCGGCGTGGCCTGGCGGGTAGCCCGCATCGGGCTGCTGGCGTACCTCATGCTGCCGGCGCTGGTCGTGGCCATCCTGGCGCTGGTCACGGTCGCCGCCGAGCCGTTGATCTCGACCCGGTCGCTGGCGCACTTCGTGCGCGACGCGCTGCCGGGCCATACGGTCTACCTGTACCGCAATTTCGAGGAACAGTCGTCGCTGCCGTTCTACCTCGCCACGCCGGTTGCCGTCATCGACAGCCGCAGCAGCGACCTTTACTGGGGCAACAAGCTGCGCCCGAACGACTGGCTCATTACCGAAGCGCAGTTTGCCGAGCACCTGCCGCAGCAAAAAGTCGCGGTTGCCGTGATGGATCGGCAAATGAAGGATTTCCAGGCGCAACCCTGGTTCAGGTACCTGACCGGCAAGCGCCGCATCGGCGACACGACGCTGTTTTTCAACTGATTTGCGGTATCGGCGGCGGCCGCGGCGTGCCTGCGGTGCAGCAGCGGCTGGCAGGGCGCACGGTATAATCCGGGCTTGCCGCCTCCTGCTACAACCGATTCACACCAACTTCCTCCCCACCATGCTGATCCTGCCGGGCGCCAGTGCCCTATCTGCCTTTCGTACCCGCCGTCTGCTGACCCAGCTGCAGGCCGCCGACGCCACCATCATCGGCGTGACCGCGCGCTATCTGCATTTCATCGATGCCGCTGCACCGCTGGAGCAGATCGACCTCGACCGGCTCACGGCCCTGCTGACTTATGGCGAGCCGTTTGCGGCCGCCCAGACCAGCGAGATGTTCGTCACCGTGCCGCGCCTGGGGACGATTTCGCCCTGGGCCAGCAAGGCCACCGAGATTGCCCACAATTGCGGCATGGCGACTGTGCGCCGCATCGAGCGCGGTGTCGCGTATTACGTGCAGCTCAAAACCGGCATCCTCGGCAGCGCAAAGAAGCAGAGCGACGCCGGCCTGGCCGCGACGATTGCGCTGCTGCACGACCGCATGACCGAAACCGTCCTGCGCCACGCCGAAGACGCTGCCGCGCTGTTTCGCACCCTCGACGCCAAACCGCTGGCGTCGATCAACCTGCTGGCCGGCGGCAAGGCGGCGCTGGCGCATGCCAACACCACGCTCGGCCTTGCGCTGTCCGACGAAGAAATCGATTACCTGCATGCCGCCTTCACGCAGGCACGGCGCAATCCGACCGATGTCGAACTGATGATGTTTGCGCAGGCAAACAGCGAACACTGCCGCCACAAGATCTTCAATGCCGACTGGACCATCGACGGCGTGGCGCAGGACATGTCGCTCTTTGCCATGATCCGCAACACGCATGCCCTGCATCCGGCCGGCACCGTGGTTGCCTACAGCGACAATTCCTCCATCATCGAGGGCGCGACGGTGTCGCGTTTCTATGCGCGCGGCGCGGCAAACGGCAACCTGTATGCCGCCACGCCGGAACTTACCCACATCCTGATGAAGGTGGAGACGCACAACCATCCGACCGCGATTTCGCCGTTTCCGGGCGCCTCGACAGGCGCCGGCGGCGAGATCCGCGACGAGGGCGCAACCGGTCGCGGCGCAAAGCCCAAGGCCGGCCTGACCGGCTTTACCGTATCGAACCTGATGCTGCCGGACGCCGTGCAGCCGTGGGAAAACGCGGCTGATGTGACAGCCGGCGCAACCGGAGCCACGGTCGCCGCCGGTGCCTTCGGCAAGCCCGAGCGCATCGCCTCGGCCCTGCAGATCATGCTCGACGGCCCGCTCGGCGGCGCTGCCTTCAACAACGAGTTCGGCCGGCCCAATCTGACCGGATACTTCCGCACCTACGAGCAGAATGTCGGCGGCGCGGTGGCCGGCTATCACAAGCCGATCATGATCGCCGGCGGCATCGGCAGCATCAGCGCACTGCATACGCACAAGGAAGCGCTGCCGGTGGGCAGCCTGCTGGTGCAGCTGGGCGGGCCCGGCATGCGCATCGGCATGGGCGGCAGCGCCGCCTCGTCGATGAC
>JANXSS010000277.1 GCA_025356535.1 Herminiimonas sp. | reverse complement strand
ATGATTCGCTCACGGTGCGCAAGATCACGTCGCGCCTGTTGTCGCGTGAGAACTATCAGGTGCTCACGGCAAAGGATGGCGTCGACGCGCTCGAACAGCTGCAGGCGATCACGCCCGACGTGATGCTGGTCGATATCGAGATGCCGCGCATGGACGGTTTCGACCTGACCCGCAACGTTCGCGGCGACGAGCGCACGCGCCACATACCGATCATCATGATCACTTCACGTACCGCCTCGAAGCATCGCAACTATGCCTTCGAGCTGGGCGTCAACGAGTATCTCGGCAAGCCGTTCCAGGAAGACGTGCTGCTGGCCGCCGTGGCCGGCTTCATCGCGCGCGACACGCCGGTGGCCTAGCCTGCCGCTGCGGCCTAGGCTGCGGCGGCGATCTTCTTGACCACCGCATAGCGCTCCAGGGTGCGCTTGCGGGCGGTGTCATGGTCGACCACCGGCCGTGGATAGGTGGCGCCGAGCACGATACCGGCCCTGGCCAGCACCTCGGGCGCCTGCAGCCAGGGTGCATGGATCTGCTTCGGGCCCAGCTTGTCGAGCTGGGGCAGGTAGCGCCGGATGAACTTGCCCTCGGCATCGAACTTTTCCGATTGCGTGATCGGATTGAAGATGCGGAAGTACGGTTGCGCATCGCAGCCGGACGACGCCGCCCATTGCCAGCCGCCGTTGTTTGCCGACAGGTCGTAGTCGTTCAGGCGTTCGGCAAAATAGGCTTCGCCGCGGCGCCAGTCGATGCCCAGGTCCTTGATCAGGAAACAGGCGGTGACCATGCGCAGGCGGTTGTGCATGTAGCCGGTCTGGTTGATCTGCGCCATGGCAGCATCGACCAGCGGATAGCCGGTGCGGCCTTCGCACCAGGCGGCAAACAGCGCGTCGGCCGCCGGCCCGGTCTCGAATTCGATGCGTTCGTATTCGGGCTTGAAGGCGTTGCCGGCCACATGCGGATTCTGGTGCAGGATCATGAAATAGAAATCGCGCCAGATCAGTTCGGACAGCCAGGTGCTGGTGCCGGCCGCGGGTGCTGCCGCCACCGCACCGCCATCGGCATCGGCGGCAGTATCGACGACGCTGCCTTCGCCGCTGCGCAGGGCTTCGACCGCCCGCCGTGCCAGTGCGCGGATCGAAACGGTGCCAAAGCGCAGGTGCACCGACAGGTACGACGGCCCCTTGACGGCCGGATAGTCGCGGGTGTCGCGATAGCCCGGCATGCGCGGCAGGAATTCATCGAACAGCTTCGCGCCGCCCGACATGCCGGTCGGTATCGGCAGCTGCGACAGGTTGGTCGGCTCGAAGCCGAGTTGCTCCAGGCTCGGCAGGGCTGTCGCGATGTCGCCTGCAGGGCGCGCAAAAGCCGCCCGGTGCGCCTCGACCGGGTAGGAGCGCAGGTAGAAATCCTGGTCCGATGCAACCGGGGTGGCCTGCAGCTTCCGCAGCCAGGCGTTCTTGTAGGGCGTGAATACCGTGAAGGGTTTTGCCGCCAGCGAGAGGACCTCCTCGCGCTCGAAGATGACCTGATCCTTGAAGCTCTCGAAGCGGCGGCCGGCCGCTTCCAGCGCCGTGGAAACCGCTGCGTCGCGGGCGATTGCCTGCGGCTCGTAATCCCGGTTGACCAGCACCGCATCGACGCCCAGTTGCTGCGCCAGGGCGACGATTTCAGTTGCCGCCACCGCATGCCGGACGATCAGCGCGCCGCCGAGCCGTTCCAGGTCGCCTGCCAGTTCGGCAATGCTGGCATGGATGAACTCCACCCGCCGGTCGGCGCGGCCGAGGCTGTCGAGAATGTCGCGGTCGTAGATGAAGGCGCAGTACACCCGGGCGCTGGTGCGCAGGGCGTGGTGGAGGGCGGCATGGTCGAAGCTGCGCAGGTCGCGTCGGAACCACACCAGTGTCTTGTCGTATCGTTGCATGGGAAGGGCTTTCAGGTCGCAATCGGTGAGGCCGGCGGCGCAGGCCTGGCAAGGCAGCGGGCAATTGCGTAAATTCTAAGGCAAATACACCTGCGGGCGTGGCCGGCACGCAAATCCGGCGCGCACTTGCATCCAGGGCAAGGACTGCGGCAGCCGCTTTTCAGGCCCGGCAAAAATGTTAAAATGGCCCATGTCCAAGCCCAGCAAACCCACCACCGCCAGCAGCGCATCGGGCCCGTCCGATGCTGCGCCGTCGCTCAATTTCGTCGATCATTTCCTGATCGCGATGCCGTCGATGCTGGACCCGGTCTTCGGCGGCAGCGTGGTGTATCTGTGCGAACACAATGCCGAAGGCGCCCTGGGCGTGATCATCAACAAGCCGACCGACATGACCATGGACACGCTGTTCGAGCGCATCGACCTGGGCCTGGAAATCGCACCCGGCCGGGCGCCGGTCGACAAGCAGCCGGTGATGTTCGGCGGACCGGTGCAGGTCGAGCGCGGCTTCGTGCTGCATGCGCCGGCCGGCGACTACACCTCGATGATCCGGATCAACGACGAGGTGGCGCTGACGACCTCCAAGGATGTGCTCGAAGCGGTCGGCAGCGGCAGCGGGCCGCTGCAGTTCCTGGTCAGCCTGGGTTGCGCCGGCTGGGGCGCCGGCCAGCTCGAAGATGAAATCGGCCGCAACGGCTGGCTGACGGTTGCGGCCCGGCGCGACATCATTTTCGACACGCCGATCGAAGCGCGTTTCACGGCCGCCCTCGGCTTGCTCGGCATCGACCCGATGATGCTCTCGGGCGAGGCCGGGCATGCATGAGGCGCCCGGCGCCCGACCTGCCTTGCCGGATGCGCGCAAGCCGACGGTGCCGGCAATGACGGCAACGCCGCTGCCCGGCCCGGCCTAGTGGAGACGCTGCTCGGCTTCGACTTCGGCTTGAAACGCATCGGTGTGGCGGTTGGCAACATCCTGCTGCGCCAGGCGCAGCCGCTGACCATCATTGCGGCGGCAACCAACGATGCAAAATTCGCCGCGATTTCCGATCTGGTTGCACAATGGCAGCCGCAACGCTGCATCGTCGGCCTGCCGCTGCATCCCGACGGCGCCGCCCACGAGATGACGGTGCGCTGCCGGCGCTTCGCCAACCAGCTGCAGGGCCGTTACGGCGTCGACACGGTGCTGGTCGACGAGCGCTATTCGTCGGCGGTGCTGCCGCATGCGCGTGGCGAGCATGTGGACGACCGTTCGGCGGCGCTGATCCTTCAGCAGTATTTCGATGATTTTGCAGTTTCCCGGCAACTTCCTCATAACGGATAAAAATGGAATTTTCAAAGGATGCCGAGGCGCTCTACCGCGTGCTCGAAGCGCAGGTGAAAAGCGCACTGGCGGATGCCGACCGGGTTGCCATCGTCGGCATCTATTCCGGCGGCGCCTGGCTGGCCGAGCGGCTGGCTGCCGCCCTGCAGCTGGAAGGGCGGCTGGGTTTCCTCGACGCCTCGTTCTATCGCGACGATTACGCCAGCAAGGGCCTGCGCCGCGACGTGCGCCCGAGCCAGATACCCTTCGATGTGGACGGCGCCACCATTCTCCTGGTCGACGACGTGCTCTATACCGGCCGCACCACGCGCGCGGCCATCAACGAGCTGTTCGACTACGGCCGTCCGGCCAGGATCATGCTGGCGGCGCTGCTCGACCGCGGCGGGCGCGAGTTGCCGATTGCAGCCGACTTCGT
Organism: Herminiimonas sp.; assembly: GCA_025356535.1. Taxonomy (GTDB): domain Bacteria; phylum Pseudomonadota; class Gammaproteobacteria; order Burkholderiales; family Burkholderiaceae_D; genus JANXSS01. Next base: position 6,742 of record JANXSS010000277.1, on the reverse strand, counting down.
GGCCGAGACCGTCACCCTCGCGGCGGGGCAGTCGCTGGTGTTGCAGCGCGCCGAAGACGGCAGCTTTTCGCTGACGGTGGACCATGCATAATCCCCAGCTGAACGCCCATGGCGAACTGCAGCATCTGCTGACCATCGAGGGCCTGCCGAAAGCGGTCATCAACAACATCCTCGACACCGCATCATCGTTTGTCGGCGTCAGCGACCGGGACGTGAAGAAGGTGCCGCTAATGCGCGGCAAAAGCGTCTTCAATCTCTTCTTCGAGAATTCCACCCGCACCCGCACCACCTTCGAGATCGCCTGCAAGCGCCTGTCGGCCGACGTCATCAACCTCAATATTTCGGCGTCGAGCGCCAGCAAGGGCGAGTCGCTGCTCGACACCATCGACAACCTCTCGGCCATGCATGCCGACATGTTCGTGGTGCGCCATGCGCAGTCGGGCGCACCGTACCTGATCGCCAAGCACCTGATCGATACCCGCCAGTCGCATGTGCACGTGGTCAATGCCGGCGACGGCCGCCATGCGCATCCGACCCAGGGCCTGCTGGACATGTACACCATCCGCCACTACAAGAAGGATTTCACCAACCTGACTGTTGCCATCGTCGGCGACATCCTGCACAGCCGGGTGGCGCGCTCGGACATCCATGCGCTGACCACGCTGGGCGTGCCGGAAGTGCGGGCGATCGCACCGCGTACGCTCCTGCCGAACGGGCTGGAGCAGATGGGCGTGCGGGTCTTCACCGACATGAATGCCGGTCTCAAGGATGTCGATGTCATCATCATGCTGCGCCTGCAGAACGAACGCATGAGCGGCGCGCTGCTGCCCTCGGCGCAGGAATTCTTCAAGAGCTATGGCCTGACCGCCGAACGCCTGGCGCTGGCAAAACCGGACGCCATCGTCATGCATCCGGGGCCGATGAACCGCGGCGTCGAGATCGATTCGGCGGTGGCAGACGGCGCCCAGGCAGTGATCCTGCCGCAGGTGACGTTCGGCATCGCCGTGCGGATGGCGGTGATGAGCATTTTGGCGGGTAAATAATGAATCTGCATATCAGCAACGGCCACCTGATCGATCCGGCAAACGGCATCGACGCACCGCACGACCTCTATATTGCCGACGGCCGCATCGCCGGCGTCGGCAGCCCGCCACCCGGTTTCGTGATCGAGCGGGTGATCGATGCGACCGGTCTGGTGGTCGCACCCGGCCTGGTCGACCTGAGCGCGCGGCTGCGCGAACCCGGTTACGAATACAAGGCCACGCTCGAGTCCGAGATGCAGGCGGCGCTGCAGGGCGGCGTGACCAGCCTGGTCTGTCCGCCCGACACCGATCCGGTGCTCGATGAACCGGGCTTAGTCGAAATGCTCAAGTACCGCGCCGAAAAACTGAACCAGGCGCACGTCTATCCGCTGGGCGCGCTGACCGTCGGCTTGAAAGGCAGCGCACTGACCGAAATGGCCGAGCTGACCGAAGCCGGCTGCATCGGTTTTTCGCAGGCCGACGCACCGATCTTCGACACCAACGTGCTGCTGCGGGCGCTGCAATATGCGCAGACCTTCGGCTTCACGGTCTGGCTGCGGCCGCAGGACCCGCACCTGGGCCTGGGCGGCATCGCCCACAGCGGGCCGATGGCCTCGCGCCTGGGCCTGTCCGGCGTGCCGGTGATGGCGGAGACCATCGCGCTGCACACGATCTTCGAGCTGGTGCGCAGCACCGGCGCGCGCGTGCATCTGTGCCGCATCTCTTCGGCGGCCGGTCTGGCGCTGATCCGCTCGGCGAAGAAGGAAGGCCTGCCGGTGAGCTGCGACGTCGGCGCCCATCATGTACACCTGACCGACATGGACATCGGCTTTTTCGACGCCAACGCCCGCCTGGCGCCGCCGCTGCGGGCGCAGCGCGACCGCGATGCGATCCGCGCCGCGCTGGCCGACGGCACCATCGACGCCATCTGCTCCGACCATACGCCGGTCGACGACGATGAAAAACTGCTGCCCTTCGGCGAAGCCTCGCCGGGCGCAACAGGCCTGGAGTTGCTGTTGTCGCTGGCCGTCAAGTGGGCCGACGAGGTCGAGGCGCCGGTCGGGCGTGGTAGCGATCCCGCCCGGGCCGGCAGGCTTTCCCGGGCGCTGGCGAAAGTGACCGCCGATCCGGCACAGGTGCTGAATCTGCCATGCGGGCGGCTCGACGTCGGCCGGGTTGCCGACCTCTGCATCTTCGACCCCGAGTGCCGCTGGACGGTGAATGCGGCGGCGCTGGCAAGCCAGGGCAAGCACACGCCGTTTCTCGGCTATGAACTGTCGGCGCAGGTGCGCATGACGATCGTTGCCGGTCATCTTGCCTATGCCCGCGCGTAGCGCGCTCACATGATCGGCTTGCGGCTGCTGCGGGTGGCGCTGCATGTGCTGGCCGGACTGCTGATCTGCAGCCTGGTCTTTCCGCTGCTGTCGGCGGCAGGACGGCGCCGCCAGATCCGGCGCTGGTCGGCGCGGCTGCTGCGCATCTTCCGGGTCAGCGTCGACGTCGTCGGCGACGCCGCCGGCCTGCATGCAGAAGGGCTGCCCGGCGTCATCGTGGCAAATCATGTCTCGTGGCTGGACATCTTCGTCATCAACACGATGCAGCCGTGCCGCTTCGTTGCCAAGTCGGAGATCCGCGACTGGCCGCTGCTGGGGTATCTGTGCGCCCGTTCGGACACCATCTTCATTTCCCGCGGCAGCCGGCGCGACGTGCGCGCCACCTTCAAGAACCTGGTGGCGGGCATCGAGGCGGGCGAGCGGGTGGCGTTTTTCCCGGAAGGCACCACCGCCGCGCAAGGCACGCTGCTGCCGTTCCATGCAAACCTGTTCCAGGCGCCGATCGACGCGGCAGTGCCGCTGCAGCCGCTGGCACTGCGCTACCTCGATCCGCAGGGCCGCCTGTATGCCGGCGTCGATTACATCGGCGAGACGACTTTCATGGAAAGCATGCTGGTGATCCTGCGCGGCCCGCCGGTGAAAGCGCAGATCGTGCTGCTGGCGCCGATTGCCGGCGCCAGCACGGCCGGCAACCGGCGCGCGCTGTCCCTGGCAACGCATGCGGCGATCGCGTGCGCACTGGGGCTGGTGGCGCAGGAGGCCGTGTCCTGAAATGCGCGGTGGTTGCGGCCCGGTGGCTCAGTCGCCCGCCGCCGCGGGCGCATGATACTGCGGGCAGTCGACCTGAAACAGGGCGCGGTCTTCCAGGCGCACTGCCGTCAGCTTGCCGCCCCACAGGCAACCGGTGTCCAGGCCAATCAGGTTCGCCCGCATCTGCAGGCCGAGCGCCGACCAGTGGCCGAACACCACCGTGCTGTCCGCACTGCGCCGGCCCGGTACGTCGAACCAGGGCAGGCGGCCATCCGGCGTCGCGGGTTGCGCATCGTCGAGGATCATGCGGCCGTCGGGCGTGCACAGGCGCATGCGCGTCATCGCGTTGACGATGCAGCGCAGCCGCTCGTGACCGGCCAGTGCATCGTCCCAGCGCGCCGGCAGGTTGCCATACATGTGACTGAGAAAATCGCGCCAGTGCGGCCCCTGCAGCGTCTGCGACACCTCGTCGCTCAGTGCCAGCGCCTGTGGCACGCTCCATTGCGGCAGCACGCCGGCGTGCACCACCAGGTGTCCCGCATGCAGCAGCGCAAGGGGCTGTCGGCGCAGCCAGTCGAGCAGGTCGTCGCGATCGTGCGCCTGCAGGATCGGCGCCAGCGTATCGAGTCGTCCGGATTTCCGGATGCCGTTGGCAGCGGCCAGCAGGTGCAGGTCATGGTTGCCCAGCACCATGCGCGCGCGTGGACCGAGGTTGACCAGGCAGCGCAGGGTTTCCAGCGATTGCGGACCGCGGTTGACGATGTCGCCGACGAAGATATACTGCGCCGCGCCGGCGTCGACGTCGTCCTGCGTGGCATCGATGTGCGCCAGCAGGGCGAGCAGGCGGGCGTGGCAACCTTGCAGGTCGCCGATGGCATAAGTGGGCATGGCCCGATTGTAGTGAAAAATCGTCCGGCGGCAGGACCAAATCCGCGTTCTCTGCCGCAATAGTGCGCAACGCGGGACGGCGGCCGGCACCTGCGCCACAATCGCAGTCGAATGCAGGCGCTGTGCGCGTCATCTGAAGTCCAGCGGGAGAATGTTCATGCAAGCATTGAAAAACGGCAGCCGCTACCTTCGTGACGGCGTCATGCGCACCCATCTGCAGAGCAACGATGGCGCAAGCGCCGTCGTTGCCGACCACGGCGCCCACCTGCTGTCGTGGCGCCCGGCCGGCAGCGGCGAAGCGCTTTTTTTGAGCAGCACCTCGGGCTACGGCGGCAGCGCCGCCATTCGGGGCGGCGTGCCGGTCATCTTTCCGCAATTCGGTGCACTGGGCAGCGGCCAGCGGCATGGGTTTGCCCGCAACACCGGCTGGCGCTTTCTTGGCGCCACGCTTGACGACCACGGCGCCGCCCGCGCCGCCTGGGTGCTGCAGCAGACTGCAACGCCCGGCGCCGCCATGCCGGTCGATGCCGATGCGCTGCCGGGTTTCCGGCTGATCTGCGAGATCCATCTGGCCGGCACCGGCATCGACATTGGCCTGACCATCATGAACACGTCGACGCAAGCGTGGTCTTGCCAGGCCGCGCTGCACACCTATCTGCGCGTCGACGCACTCGAAGCGAGCCGCATCGACGGACTGCAAGAGGCGCCCTATCTCGACCAGACCCGCGCGCCGGCCGGCAGCGCCTTGCCCGGTGTGGCGCAGACTTTCCAGGACGCCACGCCGCTCGGCTTTGCCGCGGAGGTGGACCGGATCTATCTGGCAGCGCCGTCGCCGGTGCTGCTGCAGGACGGCTGCCGACGGCTCGACGTGCGCCTGACGGGCTTTCCCGACATGGTGGTATGGAATCCGGGGCAAGCAAAGGCGGCTGCCCTGGCCGATCTGCATGCAGGCGGCTTTCGGCAATTCGTCTGCATCGAAGCGGCGGCAATCGCGCAGCCGATTGCCCTGGCGGCAGGAGAAAACTGGCACGGCGTGCAGTCGCTGCGCCTCGTTGGCAACTGATCTGTGCGGTGCAACATCATTAATCCGCGCTCCCCGCGGTTTGCGCTATCATTGCAGTCCATCGCTTTTGCACGACAAATAACTTTATAAAAGTCGTGCGCAATTTGCGGCACTCGCGGTTGCCACCCAGCGATTCATCGGACCATAAAAATCGACATACCGGTTCGATTGCATTGCAGCGATACGCTGCATCGAAAAATTAAAACGATGGTTTCTTTCCTGATCAGCTTTTGCCTGGCAGCATTCTGCACATTGCTCATCATTAAGCTTGGCAAACGGCATTCGGCCACGCTCGACTCCGATCTCGACGGTGTCCAGAAAGTGCATGGGCGGGCCGTGCCGCGCATCGGCGGTATCGGCATTTTTACCGCCGTCCTGCTGACCGGCGCCTATACCAGCTGGCAGGTGCCGGCGCTGAGCAACTGGCTGGCGATCCTGCTGGTGTGCGCCAGCGTGGCTTTTTTCGGCGGCATCGTCGAAGACATCACAAAGACCGTGAGCGCCACGCGCCGGCTCGGCTTGACCATGATTGCCGCCGCACTCGGCTTTTACCTGCTCGACGCCCGCATCGACCATATCGACTGGATCAACGCCGTCTGGCGCCTGCCGGTGCTGTGGATCGGCTTGCCCCTGACGGTGCTGGCGGTGGCCGGCATTGCCAATGCCGTCAACATCATCGACGGCTTCAACGGCCTGGCCAGCGCTGTCACGATCTGCATGCTGATCTCGCTGGGCTATGTGGCGCTGCAGGTCGGCGACATGTTCATTCTGGTCGCGGCCCTCATGGTGGCGGGTGCGACCGCCGGGTTTTTCATCTTTAACTATCCGGCCGGCCTGATCTTTCTGGGCGACGGCGGCGCTTATTTCCTCGGATTCATGCTCGGTGAATTGTCGATCCTGCTGGTGATGCGCAATCCGCAGGTGTCGACCTGGTATGCAGCACTGTTATTGATCTATCCGGTATTCGAGACGCTGTTCTCGGTTTATCGAAGATTATTTCTGCGTGGCCATTCGCCGTCGATTCCAGACGGCATTCACTTGCACAGCCTGATCTTTCGCCGCATCGTGCATTGGACCGTCGGCAGAAAGGATGCCCGCAGCCTCATGCATCGCAATGCATTGACGTCGCCTTATCTCTGGCTTATTTCATTGATGGCGGTGTTGCCGGCGACTTTATTGTGGCGTAATACTGCTGCACTAATGATTTTCTGCGCACTTTTTGTCGTCAGTTATGTCTGGCTTTATGCAAGAATCGTGCGGTTTCGTGCACCGCGATGGCTGATTTTTGTTAAAAGAAAATAATAGTGCCAACTTGTCGGATACCCGATTCAATCAAAGGAGAAATCATGAATCTGTCAAACCTTAACGTCGCCGAATTACGCGATCTCGAAGAAAAAGTCCGGCGCGAGTTAAAGAAAAGGGAGGGCGAGGAATTGTCGCGCGCCCGCGAAGAGATTCTTTCGATAGCGCAAAAGCTGGGCGTGCCATTGAAGGAAATACTTGGTTCCCAAGGCAAGAGCAAGCCGGGCAAGGCCGCCAGCAATTTCCAGCATCCGGACGATGCGGCGCTGCACTGGAGTGGCCGCGGCCGCAAGCCGGGATGGGTCAAGCAGTGGCTCGAATCGGGCAAGACGCTCGAGGCGCTGCGTACCTGAAGCGATCGAAAGCGGTAATGCAGGCGCAGG
>JANXSS010000254.1 GCA_025356535.1 Herminiimonas sp. | reverse complement strand
TCTCGCCGGTGGCGCAGGTGCTCGACGCCTTCGGTGTCGATCGCGACGCGCGCGGCAATGCGGTTGCCGCCACCGAAGGCAGCGCCAGTTATCACACGTCGGTGGCCAAGGTATTTGCGGCCGGCGACATGCGGCGCGGCCAGTCGCTGGTGGTGTGGGCAATCCGCGAAGGGCGCCAGTGTGCGCGTGCCGTCGATGAATTCCTCATGGGCGCCTCGGTCCTGCCGCGCTGAGCGGTCGTCATACCGAACGGAACAAACCTCAAACGGGTTTTTCAAAAAGCCGTGAACGATGTTTTCCATCCTGCCTCTCATGACGCGAGAGGCAGGACCCAAGCCGTGCGCCAAGGCGCATTCTCCGGAGGGAAGACACGCAATCATGGCATCGACGTTTTGGAAAATCACTGCGCAGTTGCTTGCTGCCGCACTGGCGATGCTGCCGGCGCTGGCCGTCCAGGCGCAGGCAAGCGCCGGCCCGGCACGCTGGAGCAGCAACCAGACCTGGGCCGCCGACACGGTCAATGGCGGCAACCTGACCGGCTACTTCTACTGGCCGGCCGCGCAGCCGGCCCTTGGCGGCAAGCGTGCGCTGGTGCTGGTGCTGCATGGCTGCACCCAGACGGCCGCCGGCGACGTGATCGACAAGAGCGCCGACAAGGGTTTCAACTGGAAGGCGATGGGCGACCGGTACGGCGCGATCATCCTGGCGCCGAATGCGACCCGCAATGTCTATGGCAACCATTGCTGGGACTATGCCAGCACGCGCCACAACCGCACCTCCGGCCACGATGGCATCCTGATTGACCTGGTCAAGCGGTTTGTCAGGAATCCGCAGTATGCAATCGATCCGAAGCAGGTGTACGTCACCGGCCTGTCGTCGGGCGGCGGTGAGGCGATGGCGCTGGGTTGCATGGCGCCGGATATCTTTGCGGGGCTGGGCATCAATGCCGGGCCGCCACCCGGGACGACGACGCTGCAGATCGGCTTCGTGCCCTCGGGCTATACGGCTGCCACGGCAACGACGAACTGCAAGGCGCTGGCCGGCAGCCATGCCCCGGCATTCGCGTCACAGATCGCCAGCGTGGTCTGGGGCACCGGCGACTACACGGTGGCGCAGGCTTACGGCCCGATCGATGCGGCCGCCCTGCGCGGCGTCTACGGTGGCGCCTTTTCCAAAGGTGCGGCGGTAACGGTGCCTACCGGTGGCAGCAATATCGGCTATACGGATGGCAACGACAAGCTGCGCACCGCGCAAATGACGGTCGCCGGCATGTCGCATGCGTGGCCTGCCGGCGCCGGCGGACAGAACGGTCATTATGTCGATGCGACCAAGGTGAATTATCCGGCCTTCCTCATGAATTTCTGGTTCAGCAACACATTGCGGGCAAGCGGGCGATTGCACCGCAATTCCCCTCATGCAGCGCCGCCGCAACCGGCGCCACCGCAACCGACTCGGGTGCCGGCGCCGACATAGCCGGCATCATCACTTGAGCCGGACAACGCGTCTGCACGAAGCTGCCGGCGCAGACACCGGCGTCTCGCGACCGGGTCGGCAACTGCCTGGAATGTGAAGCAGGCGACATCGCAACGGTTTTTTAATCGGCAATGCGTAACCGGCGGCGAAATCCGGCCCGGCCGGCCGGTTTGCCGCTGTGGCGCGAGATCCACACGGGCGCACCGACGGCGCCCGGTGCCGAGCCAGGTCGGGCCGGTATTGCGAGTTCTGCACTACAATCACGCCTTTAACCATCGATTCCGCGCTAGTGCCCAATCTCGTAGAAATCCGCAATCTCCACTTCAGCTATGGCGAACGCTCGATCCTGTCCGGCATCGACATGGATTTCCCGCGCGGTAAAGTGGTCGCCGTCATGGGCGGCTCCGGCTCCGGCAAGACCACCATCCTGCGCCTGATCGGCGGCCAGATCGCGCCGGGCGCCGGCGAGATCCACATCGGCGGCGAGCGGGTCGACGGCCGCAACACCACGCGCATGTATGCGATGCGGCGCAAGATTGGCATGCTGTTCCAGCATGGCGCCTTGTTTACCGACCTGTCGGTGTTCGAAAACGTCGCCTTTCCGTTGCGCGAACATGCCGACCTGAGCGAAGAACTGCTGCGTGACCTGGTGCTGATGAAGCTGCATGCGGTGGGGCTGCGCAATGCGGCGCAGCTGATGCCGGCCGAAATTTCCGGCGGCATGGCGCGCCGCGTGGCGCTTGCGCGCGCCATTGCGCTCGACCCGCAGCTGATCATGTACGACGAGCCGTTTGCCGGCCTCGACCCGATCTCGATGGGCGTGACGGCAAACCTGATCCGGCGTCTCAACGACGTGCTCGGCTCGACCTCGATCCTGGTATCGCATGACGTCAACGAATCGTTCCTGATTGCCGACTACGTGTATTTTCTGTCGCAGGGCAAGATCGTCGCCCACGGCACGCCGGCCGCCATGCGGGAGTCGACCGACCCGTACGTGCGCCAGTTCGTCCATGCGGAAGCCGATGGTCCGGTGCCGTTTCATTATCCCGGCGCTTCGCTTGCCGCCGATCTCGGTCTCGAAGGTGTTGCAGCGCGGAGCGTGGCGCCATGATCGGCCTGCTGGCACGTCTCGGTCATGCCACCCGCACGACCATCGTCAGCATCGGTTACGCCACCCGCATGTTCTTCACCATCCTGCGCGCCTCCGGCGGCCTGTGGCGGCGCCTGCGCCTGGTCACCGACCAGATTCATTTCATCGGCAACTATTCGCTGGTGATCATTGCGATCTCCGGCCTGTTCGTCGGCTTCGTGCTGGGCCTGCAGGGGTATTACACCTTGAACAAATATGGCTCCGAGCAGGCGCTCGGTCTGCTGGTGGCGCTGTCGCTCACGCGCGAACTCGGGCCGGTGGTCACCGCCCTGCTGTTTGCCGGGCGGGCCGGTACCTCGCTGACCGCCGAGATCGGCCTGATGAAGGCCGGCGAGCAGTTGTCGGCCATGGAAATGATGGCGGTCAATCCGATCCAGCGCATCGTCGCACCGCGCTTCTGGGCCGGCGTGATCGCCATGCCGCTGCTGGCGGCGCTTTTCTCTGCGCTGGGCGTCATGGGCGGCTACCTGGTCGGTGTAAAACTGATCGGCGTCGACGAGGGCGCCTTCTGGTCGCAGATGCAGGGCGGCGTCGACGTCTGGAAAGACATCGCCAACGGCGTCATCAAGAGCGCCATCTTCGGCGTCGCCGTGACGTTCATCGCGCTCTACCAGGGATTCGAGTCGCAGCCGACGCCCGAAGGCGTGGCGCGCGCCACCACCCGAACGGTGGTGTTTGCATCCCTGACCGTGCTGTTTCTGGATTTCCTGCTGACGGCCCTGATGTTCAATTAAGAAATTGTTTAGTATCGAGTAACTTGTAACGTGTTGTAACGTACAGACAGGTGTCGCCACCTCGTCTACACATGATAATGCGGCAATTGTGCAACGCAGCGAAGGTTGCTTGCCGCTGCTACCGGAGCGACTGAATATGCAACGCAAATCACTGGATGTCTGGGTCGGCCTGTTCGTGCTGATCGGCGCCGCCGCCCTGGTGTTCCTGGCGTTAAACGTGGGCAACATGAGTTCCCTGTCCCTCGACAAGGGCTACATGGTCACGACGAATTTCGACAACATTGGCGGCCTGAAGCCACGCGCACCGGTGAAAAGCGCCGGCGTGGTGGTTGGCCGGGTGGCAAAGATTGCATTCAACGATAAGAATTTTCAGGCGGTCGTCACCCTGAACCTGGAGACCGGATACAAGTTTCCGAAAGATTCTTCGGCAAAGATCCTGACGTCCGGTTTGCTGGGTGAGCAGTACATAGGCCTGGAAGCAGGCGGGGACACCAATAACCTGGTGGCCGGGGATAAGATAAAAATGACGCAATCTGCAGTCGTGCTGGAAAACCTGATCAGTCAGTTTCTCTATAGCAAAGCTGCCGACAGCGGAAAGGACACAACGAAATGAAGCACGCCACACGCATTGCTGCCGTAACCGTCTCGCTTGCCCTGAGCGGCTGCGCCTCGATGAACAGCAATCCAAAGGATCCGTTCGAGGGATTCAACCGTACCATGTTCACCTTCAACGACAAGGTCGACCAGGTCGCCTTGAAGCCGGCGGCGCAGGCCTATCGCGCCGTCGTGCCGGGTTTCGTGCAGACCGGCGTTGGCAACTTCTTCGGCAACCTCGGTGACGTCTGGACCGGCGTCAACAATATCCTGCAGGGCAAGGTCGGTGACGGCGTCTCCGACTTCATGCGCTTCGCCGTCAACACGGTGCTGGGTCTCGGCGGCGTGCTCGACATCGGCTCGGCTGCCGGCATTCCCAAGCACAAGGAAGATTTCGGCCAGACGCTGGGCAAGTGGGGCGTCGGCTCCGGCCCGTACGTGGTGCTGCCGCTGCTGGGTTCATCGACGGTGCGTGACACGGCTGCCCTGCCACTGGACTTCAAGGGCGACCTGTGGAGCTACAAGGATCCGGTCAACGTGCGCAATACCGGCACCGGCGTGCGCCTGCTCGACGCCCGCGCGGCGGTGCTCGACGCCTCCGACCTGATCGAAGGCGCGGCGCTGGACCGTTACGAATTCGTGCGCGACGCCTACCTGCAGCGGCGCGAGAGCCGGATCAACGACGGCGAAACCCCGCGCGAGCGTGACAACAGCACCGCACCCGGCAGGAATTCGGATGCCGACAAGGACGGCTATGTGCCCGCCGGTCCGACGCCCGAGCCCGCTGTCACGACTCCGGCCGGCAAACCGGCTGGAAAGCCAGCGGTCAGGCCGGACGCCAAGTCAGGCAGCCTGGATGCGCCGCAGCCAAGCGCGGCAAGTATCGACCAGGACGGCGCCGTCGCGGCCGGGCCTGCAGCCGACCTGCAGGGCGACATGGTATCGGCCGATGTTGCAGCCAGCCGGGAATCGGCATCGGCATCGGCAATGCTTGTCGAAATTGCACCATTTGTCGAAATCGTCGAGCCTACGCCTGTTACCGGCACTTACTTCTCCGCCCGCTGATTGGCTGTAAGTTGCAGTCATTGACACCATTTCCCATCCAGGCGTGTCATCCGTGGAGCGCCCGGATCAGTTAATGCTGCAGGGCGCACGGCATCGCAGCGCATCTCGCGGCACATTTTTTATCCAGGAAAACATGAAAACCATCAAGCAAATTTTCTCCATCATTCTGTCGGCGGGCGTGCTCGCCTTCGCCGGCCCTGCCGCCGCACAGGAAGCGCCGGACGTCTTCGTCAAGCGCATCAGCCAGGAAGTCATCGACATCGCCAAGAACGACAAGGAAATCCAGGGCGGCAACCAGAAGCGCGTGCTCGACCTGGTCGAAACCAAGATCCTGCCGTACGTCGATTTCCAGCGCATGACGGCGCTGGCAGCCGGGCGCCACTGGCGTGATGCAACACCCGAGCAGCAAAAGCAGCTGACGAATGAATTCCGCAGCCTTCTGGTCTACACCTACTCCGGTGCGATTGCACAGGTCAAGGATCAGCAGGTCGAGTTCAAGCCGCTGCGCATGGAGCCGGCCGATACCGAAGTCGAGGTACGCTCGTCGGTGGTGCAGGCACGTGGCGGCGAGCCGATCCAGCTGAACTACCGCCTGGAGAAGGTTGCATCGGGCTGGAAGATCTATGACGTCAATGTGCTGGGCGCCTGGCTGGTGGAAACCTACAAAGGCAACTTTTCAGCCGAAATCAGCAAGAACGGTTTCGGCGGCCTGATCAAGACGCTGGCCGAGAAAAACAAGAGCCTGGGCGCGCGCGCCGTCAAGCCTGCCAGGTCCTGAGCCGATGCCGTTCCAGCCCGCGCCGACGCTTACCGTCGACAACGCCCGCAGCATGCTCGCTGCGGGCCTGCAGGCAATCGACGGCGGCCAGCACGTGATCGATTTCAGTGGCCTGACGGCAGTCGACTCGGCGGCCGTGGCAGTTCTGCTGGCATGGCAGCGGGCGGCCTCGAACAAGACGATCGAACTGTCCTTCATCAACATGCCGGACATGCTGCAGAATCTGGCCGACCTGTATGGCGTGGTCAGCCTGTTGCCGGCGCAGCTAGACCTGAGCCGTTTCCTGCAGCCGGTTGCCGGTGACGCCCTGGCCAACACTGCGCGGCGCGACCTGCCGCATCATTGATCCTGCTGCAGTACCTTGCCCGGCGCAACGCCGGTGCGTCTTTTTCGATGCAGTCCCGCCGGTGCGCCGCCGTGCAAGTGCCGGCGCGCGTTCTGCCTGACGTTCCTTTCACTGCCTCAACATTTGAAATCCCCTATAATCAAGGGTTTCGCGCGTGCCGGTCGTTGCCTTGCCAATAACAGGCGCCGGTGCACGTTCACACTCGAAGCGATTCCAAAGTCCGCATGGCCGCCATCCAGATTTCCAATGTCGAAAAGCGTTACAAGTCGCTGCGCGCGCTTGCCGGTGTCTCGCTGACCATCGAGGAAGGTGAGTTCTTCGGCCTCCTTGGCCCGAATGGCGCCGGCAAGACCACGCTGATCTCGATCATCGCGGGCTTGAACCGCGCCGACGCCGGCAGTGTCGCGATACAGGGTCATGACGTCGTCACCGACTACCGCGCCGCCCGCAGCAAGCTCGGCGTGGTGCCGCAGGAACTG
>JANXSS010000247.1 GCA_025356535.1 Herminiimonas sp. | reverse complement strand
TGGCGCGGCAAATCGTCGAAAGCGATGAAGCCCTGCCAGTCGTAGCGGGCGTCCCAGCCGGGCGCCGGGGCCAGGCCGTGCAGGTCGTTGTCGGCGCCGCGCACCGGCACCCGTCCCGGTGCGATGAAGCCGATGTTGCCGTCGACATCCGCATAGCCGATGTTCTGCTGCGGCGCGCTGAAGTCGCGCGCCGCCGCCAGGAACTGCTGCCAGTCGCCGGCCTGGTTGAAGCGCAGCGCTGCCTGCGCCGTCAGGTCGTCCGGACGCAAGGCGGTCCAGGCAAAGGCGATGACATGCGTACGCGCATCGAGCGCACTGCGGTCGACGATCGGTAATGCGCCGGTGAGTACCGGACCATGCCGGGTGCCGCGCACGAGCAGCCGCACGTCCGCCTGGCCCTTGACATGAATGATTTCGGTGCGCGTCGTGAATGCAGTCCAGCCCTCGGGCGTCTGGTACTGCGTCGGATCGGCCGGATTGACATGCTCGATGTACAGATCCTGCACGTCCGGCGAGGTATTCGTGAAACCCCAGGCGATGCGGTCGTTGTGCCCGAGGATGACGCCCGGCACACCCGGCATCGAGGCGCCGATGACGTTGAGGCCCGGCGCCGACAGGTGCGCCAGGTACCACAGCGCCGGCGCCGTCAGGCTCAGGTGCGGATCGTTTGCCAGCAGCGGCTTGCCGCTTTCGGTGCGGGCGCCTGATACCACCCAGTTGTTCGAGCCCATTCCCTCCACCTGCGAGGACGGCGCGACGGCGGCCACTGCCGCCAGTTGTGCGGTGCTGCCGACGAGCGTGCGATACCAGCCGGTGTAATCCTGCGTCGCCAGCACCGGGTCGCCCGGATAGGGCGGCAGGATCTGGTTGATCTGCGCCAGCGACAGCCGTTGGGACAGCCGCATGCGCATCAGTTCCTGGGTCCAGTTGCCGCCCAGATCCCAGGCCATCATGGTCTGCCAGGCAATCGAGTCGGCCGGTTGCCAGAGTTCCGGCGAGGGCGTGCCGGTCAGGACGAACTCCGGCGGCAGCGGGCCGCGGCGCTGGCGCAGGTAGGCATTGATGCCGTCCGCATAGGCGCGCAATGCTGCCCGGGTGTCCGGCGCCAGGTTCGCCAGGATCGCCTCGGCATTTCTGCGCACGCCCAGGGTGCGCAGGAAACGGTCGGTGTCGAGCGCGTTCGGCCCGAGGATTTCGGCCAGCCGGCCGGAGGCGATGCGGCGATGCATCTCCAGTTGCCAGAGGCGGTCCTGCGCATGCGCGAAACCCAGGCCGAAATACGCATCGTCCGTTGTCTTCGCATAGACATGCGCCACGGCGGCGGCGTCACGCACGATGTCGATCGCCGCGCCGGCCGGCGCTGCGGGCGTAGCCGGTGTGACCGGCGCGAGTTGCAGGCGGCCTTCGATCTGCGGCTGGGTGGCGCCCTGATACCACAGCAATGTAGCGCCTGCCAGCAGCATCAGCACAACCAGCGCGGCACCAAAAATTGCTGCAATTCTTTTAAACAGCCTCAGCACGCTGCCTCCGTGATGGCCGGTTCACGGCGTGGAATGTTTGGAAGGGTCAAGACAAATCGTCTATAGTCATGCCATCCCATCTCAAAGTTCCCCTCTATGAAATTTGACGTTGCCATTGTCGGCAGTGGTCTCGCCGGTCTGTCGGTCGCCCTGCATCTTGCAAAATCCCAGAAGGTCGTGATCGTCTCGAAACGGGCATTGCTCGATGGCGCCAGCAACTGGGCCCAGGGCGGGATTGCGGCTGTTCTTGACTCCGGCGACAGTCATGCCGAGCACATCGCCGACACGCTGGTGGCCGGCGGCGGGCTGTGCGACGAAGCGGCGACGCGCTACATCGTCGAACACGGCCGCGAGGCGATCGACTGGCTCATCGCGCAAGGCGTGCCGTTCACCCGCGACACCAGCGCCGAACTCGGTTTTCACCTGACCCGCGAGGGCGGCCACAGCCAGCGCCGCATCATCCATGCCGCCGATGCCACCGGCCATGCGGTGCAGGTCACGCTGGAACAGGAAATACGTTCGCATCCGAACATCACGCTGCTGGAAAATCATTATGCAATCGATGTGATCACGTCGAAAAAACTCGGCGTGCGCGGTGCCACGCCACGCTGCCTCGGACTCTATGTGCAGGACGTGCAGACCGGCGAAGTCATCACGATCGCAGCCGGCCATACGGTGCTTGCAACCGGCGGCGCCGGCAAGGTCTATCTGTACACGACCAACCCGGACACTGCAACCGGCGACGGCATTGCCATGGCATGGCGCGCCGGTTGTCGGATTTCGAACATGGAGTTCATCCAGTTCCACCCGACCTGTTTATACCATCCTTACGCGAAGTCGTTCCTGATCACGGAAGCAGTGCGCGGCGAAGGCGGCGTACTCAAGTTGCCGGCATCTGCCGGTGCGCAAGCCGGCAAGCGCTTCATGCCGGCGCACGACGAACGCGCCGAACTGGCGCCGCGCGACGTGGTGGCGCGGGCAATCGATGCGGAGATGAAAAAGCGCGGCCTCGATTATGTCGACCTCGACATCAGCCACAAGTCGCCTGAATTCCTGCAGGAGCATTTCCCGACGATCCTGGCGCGCTGCCTCGAGTTCGGCATCGACATCACGAAGCAGCCGATTCCGGTGGTGCCGGCGGCGCATTACACGTGCGGGGGCATCGTCACCGACCTGGCCGGACGCACCGACCTGCCCGGCCTGTACGCCGTCGGCGAGACCGCCTGCACCGGCCTGCATGGGGCAAACCGGCTGGCCAGCAACTCGCTGCTCGAATGCCTGGTGCTGGGACGCGCTGCCGCGCAGTTCATCGAGGTGCAGCCGCCGCTGGAGCCGATGGCGCTGCCGGCCTGGGACGAGAGCCGGGTCACCGATGCGGACGAGGAAGTCGTCATTGCAAACAATTGGGAAGAGCTGCGCCGTTTCATGTGGAATTATGTCGGCATCGTGCGCACCACCAAGCGGCTGGAGCGCGCCGCCCACCGGATCACGCTGCTGAAGGAGGAAATCGACGAGTACTATGCGCACTTTCGCATCACGTCCGACCTACTCGAGTTGCGCAACCTGGTCGATGTGGCGTCGCTGATCGTCGAAAGCGCCCTGTCGCGCCGCGAGAGCCGCGGCCTGCATTTCAGCCGCGACTATCCCGATACCTTGCCAAAGGCGTTGCCAAGCGTGCTGTCGCCGCAGCGGCGCTGAACAACAACCCAATCAGTTATCTAACGGGTAAATTGAAAACACGCAAACAATGACGAAGGAAATAGCGGTCATCATCGCCATTCGTTTGCGCTGACACCCTGTCGCAAATATTTCAATATCAATAACTGGGCGATCTCAAGAATCAAGTGCAACACCTTCTCCTGTAAGGTGCTGCAATGCCAAGAACCTATATTCACCTGACGCCCCAGGACCGGGCCGTTGTTATGGCCATGCGTGATGACCAGTGCAGCATCCGTTGTATTGCC
>JANXSS010000246.1 GCA_025356535.1 Herminiimonas sp. | reverse complement strand
GGCAATACAACGGATGCTGCACTGGTCATCACGCATGGCCATAACAACGGCCCGGTCCTGGGGCGTCAGGTGAATATAGGTTCTTGGCATTGCAGCACCTTACAGGAGAAGGTGTTGCACTTGATTCTTGAGATCGCCCCTACTTGAATACCGTACCCTTTCTCTACAACGCCTTCGGCATCGAAATGGCGGCGCGCACCTACTTCGACAAGTCGGCGGCCACGCTGTCGCTTGCCGAGAGCGCCACCCTGATCGGCATGTTGGAGGGCGCCAGCTACTACAACCCGGTCTTCAATGCGGACCGGGCGATTGCCCGGCGCAACGTGGTGCTGTCGCAGATGGTGCGGCGTGGCGTGCTGGCGCCGGCCGCCTTCGAGGCGATCAAGCGGCGGCCGATCCGGCTCGACTTCGAGCGCCAGCTCGAAGCGCGCGGCAGCGCGCCGCATTTTGCCGAGTACCTGCGCAAGTGGCTGGTGACCTGGGCCGACCAGCACGATTACAACATCTATTCGGATGGCCTGAAGATCTACACCACCATCGACGCGCGCCTGCAGGCTGCCGCCAACCTGGCCGTCAGGCGTCGCTTGAACAGCCTGCAGGCCGTGGCCGATGTGGAATGGGGCGTGCCCGGCGAGCGGCTGCTGGGCGCCTCGACGGCGACCTATGTGGGCATGCATGGCCGGGTGCGGCCCTTCGCCCACTTCTGGAGCGCCAACCCGGCATTGACCGACGCCTTCGTGCGCGAATCGGCGCCGTATCGCAACGCCGTCGCCGCCGGCGCCACGCCGGAGGCGGCGCTGGCGCTGGTGCGCCAGGACGATGACTTCATGGCGCAGCTAAAGCTGGGCAAGAGCCGCATCGAGGCCGGCTTCCTGGCGCTCGACCCGACCACCGGCGACATCAAGGCGTGGGTCGGCAGCCGCGACTTCGATACCGATCAGTTCGACCACGTGGCAAGGGCGCAGCGCCAGCCGGGCTCGACCTTCAAGCCGTTCGTCTATGGGGCGGCGCTGGAAGCCGGCATGTCGCCCGACAAGGCCTATCTCGACCAGGTGATCGAATACAAGTTCAGGGATGGCAGCGTCTGGCGGCCGCAGGACATCGGCGCGGCGAGCAACCAGCCGATGACGGCAACCCAGGGCCTGGTGTACTCGAAGAACACCGTCACCGCCCAGGTGATGCAGGAAGTCGGGCCGGCAAAGGTGATCGACATCGCGCGGCGCGCCGGCGTGCGCCAGAGCCGGCTTGCTGCGGTGCCCTCGCTGGCCCTGGGCACCAGTCCGGCCACGCTGCTGGAAATGGCCGCCGGTTATGCGACGATTGCCAACGGCGGCCAGTACAACGCACCGCAGATGGTCACGCGCATCGAGGACAGCCATGGCAAGGTGCTGGTCGAATTCGCCAGTCGCGGCGAGCGGGCGATGTCGCGCGGCACCGCCGAAGACCTGCTGCAGATGATGCGCGGCGTGGTGCGCCAGGGCAGCGGCCAGGCCTTGCGCACGCAGTTCGGCATCCAGGGCGAGGTCGCCGGCAAGACCGGCACCACGCAGGACAATACCGACGGCTGGTTCATCATGATGCATCCGCGCCTGGTCGCCGGCGCCTGGGTCGGTTTCGACGATGCGCGGGTGACCATGCGCAGCAGCTACTGGGGGCAAGGCGCGCACAATGCGCTGCCGGTGGTGGGGGACTTTTTCACGCAGGCGGTCAATGGCCGGATGATCGACGTGCATGCGCATTTCCCGCGGGCGCGCGACGCCTGGTTCGGTGCCGGATTCTGGGGGCCGCCGCTGGACTGGCTCGAAAGCGTGTTCGGCAAAGCGCCGTCGGGCCGCTCCGCGCCGGCTGCACCGCGGGAGGCGCCGGCGCGACGCCCGCAGGAGCGTGCCGGGCAACCGGGGCGGGTGCCGCCGGCGACGGCCTTCGAGCAGGCGATCGAGGATGCGCGCCGCACCGGTCGCCAGGTGCAGGACGAGGTCGACCGCGTCTCGAACGCGATCGACGCCGTCAGGCGGCTGTTCGACTGACGCTAGGCGCGCCCTGCGGCGCCGGCACGGCCACCGCCCTGGGCGCGACATGGCTGGTCAGCTTCAGCGTCAGGGAACGCCGCACTTCGTTGAAATCGATGGCCGAGACGTCGCGCGGTCGCCGCAGCGGCAGCGGTGTGTCGCTGGCAATGCGCCCGGGCGAGACGCTCATGACCACCACCCGGTCCGACATCAGCACCGCTTCTTCGACCGAGTGGGTCACGAATATGACGGTCAGGCCGGTGCGCTGCCAGATTTCCAGGAGATCGATCTGCAGCCGTTCGCGCGTCAAGGCATCGAGTGCGCCGAACGGCTCGTCCATGAGCAGCATGTCGGCGTCGTTGGCCAGTACCCGTGCAATCGCCACGCGCTGCTTCATGCCGCCCGAGAGCTGCGCCGGAAAACGCTGTGCATGCGCCGACAGTCCCACCATCTCCATGTACGGCGCCGCGGCCGCACGCGCATGCTCGCGCGACAGGCCGCGCTGGCGCGGACCGAAGCTGATGTTGTCGGCCACGGTCAGCCACGGGAACAGCGCGTAGTCCTGGAACACCACGCCGCGGTCGGCGCCCGGTCGCGTGATCGGTGCGCCGTACATCGCAACAGAGCCGCTGCTGGGCTGCTCGAAGCCGGCGATGATGCGCAGCAGCGTCGACTTGCCGCAGCCGGAGGCGCCGATCAGGCAGACGAACTCGCCCTTGTGCACCACCAGGTCGACGTTTGCCAGGGCATTGACAGTGCTGCCGCCGGCGCTGAACTGCTTGCACAGGCCGCGGATGTCGAGAATCGGAAGAGGTGAAGTTGCCATCGAAGTTCCAGTCTAGCCACGATGCTGCGGACTCCAGGCCAGCAGCCGGTTGTTAAGCACTACCACCATGCGGTCCGACAGGAAGCCGGCGACGCCGATGATGACCATGCCGGAGATGACCAGGTCGGTGCGGGAAAGATTGCGCCCGTCCATGATCACCGCGCCCAGGCCGGTCGGCACGCCGGTCATTTCGCCGACCACGATGAGGATCCAGGAAAAGCTCAGGCCGATGCGCAGGCCGTTGAAAATGGTCGGCAGCGCCGCCGGCAACACCACCGCGCGGAACTGCCGCGAGCCTTCGCAGCCGAGCATGGCAGCCGCTTCGAACAGGCGCGGGTCGGCCGAGCGCACGCCGAAGACGGTATTCAAGAGGATCGGATAGAACGCGCCGAGAAAGACCAGGAAGATCGCCGCATTCGGACCGAGCCCGAAAAAGATCATCGACAGCGGCAGCCATGCCGTCACGGGAATCGGCCGCAGCAGGGCGAACAGCGGATCGAACAGCAGGCGCATCAGACGCACCCGGCCGATCATCAGGCCAAGCGGCACGGCGCAGATCGCCGCCAGGAAGAAGCCGCCATAGACGCGCTTGACCGACGCCCACAGGTGCAGGTGGAAGGTGCGGCTGAAGGCATCGTCGTAGACGCCGCCGACGATGAAGTCCCACAGCATCAGGGCCACGGCGTCCGGACGCGGCACCAGGCGCGTGCCGCTTGCGCGCACCGCCTGATCCCACAGGATCACCAGCAGGACCGGCACCAGCGCACCGGCGACCAGGGGACGCAGCCAGACGGTGCGCATGCTATTTCATCGCTTCGACGAATTTCATGTTGATGAACTTGTCGTAGTCCGGCAAGGCGCGGATCTGCTTCTTGTCGAGCATTTCGGCGCCGTAGAACTTTGCCTGGGTGACGAATTTCTTGTCCATCTTCCAGGTCAGCTCGACGTTGGGCACGGCTTTTTCGACCGACTCCGGTTTCTGGCCGAGCTTCTGGATCGTCATCTCGACGAACTTTGCCCGGTTCGCCATCGCGAATTCGTTTGCGTTGCGATGCGTCTCCAGCATCAGGCCGATCAGCGCCGGATTCCTGTCGACCAGTTCCTGGCGCGTGGCCAATATCATGTTGAGCGAGCCGATCGGCGTCGTGTACGGATACTCGACGATCTTGCCGGCGCCGGTGGCCAGGCTGATGCCGGGGCCGGGTTCGGCGCCTACGTAGGCATCGATGTCGCCGCGCGCCAGGGCCGGCGCCATGTCGGAGAACGTCAGGCGGATCGGCTGGATGTCCTTGATCGACATGCCTTCCATGCGCAGCCGCTCCAGGATCACCACTTCCTGGGTCGAGCCGGGCAGGATCGCCACTTTCTTGCCGCGCAAATCCTTGATCGTGTTGATGCCCGACTGCGCGCCTGCAACCACTGCCATGCCGCGGTTGCAGGTGGCGGCGACGATGACCAGCGGCTCGCCGGCGGCGGCACCGAGCGTGGCGGCGGCAATGCCGAAGATGCCGAAGTCGACCGAGCCGGTCACCACCGCATTCTTGCCGTCGGTCGGTGTCTCGAACGGCACCACCAAGATGGTGTAGCCGGGCGGCGCGAACTGTTCATAGAAATAGGCGCCGATGCCGTGAATGAGCTTCAACGTGCCGACCCTGATGACTTTTTTTTCCTGCGCGCCGGCGGCCGTGGGCAGCAGCGTCGCTGCGGCCAGTGCCAGGATGGCGGCAGTGGTGTGGCGCAGGAATGCGCGCTTGTCGCGGTTCATTATTGGTTCTCCCTTGGATGTCGATGGCGGCCTTGTGGTGCAAGTGGCCGCCATACTGCTTAGCAACTTCGGTGCCTGCGAAGATCGTGCAAGGCCTTGCCGGCGCAGGGAGAAAACGGCCGGCCTGCACCGCGGCGGCGCACCCCGCGCGCAGCAATGGTGCAGCGCCGACTACGAACCGACCACCGGAGCCTGAAGCCGGTACGAGCCCATCACGCCACGCCAGCCGGCGCGTCGAGCAGCTCGCGCAGACCGGCCTCGATGAAGCGGTCGTCTTCCGGATGCTGCACCGGCATGCCGGCGCGATGGCCCCAGTCGGAGGGAATGACGCGCAGGGTCGCATTGCGCATCTGCGCGACTTCCAGGCGGTTGTCCTCGACCTGGAAATACAGGTCGGTGGCCGAGGGCATGATCAGCGCACGCGCGGTAATGGCGCCCAGCGCCGCGCCGAAGTTGCCGTTGTAGAGGTCGTTTGCACTGATGTCGGCGTTCTGCCATGTCCAGATGTGCGCCAGCAGGTTGTCCGGATCGCGCTTGAGGAAAAGACCTTCCCAGTACGTCACCAGATAATCTTCCAGCGAGGAGCAACCGGTGTTGCGCCAGAGTTCGTTGCGGTAGAAGGTTTGCGACATCGCCCAGCCGGCATAGACGCGGCCCATGGCGCGCAGGCCGCGCTCGGGAAAACCGGTGAAGTAGCCATCCTGGTAATGCGCGTCGGCCGTCAGGGCCGCCTTGACGCCTTCGAGGAAAACGTAATTGTGCGGCGCGACCTTGGCCGCGCCGCAGATCACCGCCAGGCGTTCGACGCTGTGCGGATACAGCGCCGCCCAGTGGTAGGCCTGCATGCCGCCCATCGACCAGCCGCAGGCCAGCGCCAGGCGTTCGATGCCGAAGCTTTCCTGCAGCATGCGGCGCTGCACGCGCACGTTGTCGGTGACGGTGAAGCGCGGCCAGCGGGCATGGTTGGCGGGCATGACGGCATTGCTGGGCGAGGACGACAGACCGTTGCCGAACTGGTCCGGCGTGATGATGAAGTAGCGTGCCGGGTCCAGCGCGCGGCCGGGGCCGACCTGCCAGGCGATGTCGGTGTGCTGGGCGCTGAACGGCGTCATCATCAGGACCGCATTGGAGCGCTCGGCATTGAGGCGGCCGTAGGTCTGGTAGGCCAGCTGCGCGTTGCGGCAGGTCAGGCCGGACTGCAGCACGACGTTGCCGGCTTCAAAAACATGATGATCCATTCTGTCCCTTTATTTATCGAATGTGACGTCGGCGAAAATGCGTGTCGATCAGGTCGGATCGATCACGCTCACATGGGCTGCAACCACTTTCCAGCCGGCCGCGGTGCGCACCCAGGTCTGGGTCTGCCGGCCGATGCGGTTGCTGCCGGCGCGGCTGAACTGGGTGCAGGCCGTTGCCGTGTCGTTGCCGAAGGTGGTGATGATGGTTTCATGCAGCGTGCGCATCAGGCCTGCGGCGGGACGGCTCGCCCGGAAGGCGCGGATCTGCACCGTGCCCACCAGATTTTCAGCCGCGCCGTAGCGCACCGTGGCCGGGCTGTCCCAGAAAAGATGATCGAGCACGGCGACCTCGTTTTGCACCAGCGCTTGCTCGTATCGGGCAAAGGCGGCGCGCACTTCCTGCAGCACCGCCGGGCGGTTGATGTCGGCGTCGTGCGCGTTGCGCTCGCGCAGGTCGTGGCTTGCAACGAAGTCGAGCAGGGCCCGGTCGGCGCCGCGCGGCATCATGAGCGACAGTCCGAGCGGGCAACCGGCGTAGGTGGTCACGGGAATGCTCACCTGGGGCGTGCCGGCCAGGCCGGCGATGCACAGCATGCGCATGGCGCGGCTGCGAAAGGCTTCGGTCGCGTCGGGCGCGGCCTCGCGTAGCGGCGCGATGCCCGGCGCGCTCGGCAGGCAGAGCAGGCTGTGCGGCGCAAGCTGCTGGCGCAGGCGCCGGCAGAGGTCGTCGCGCAATATTTGCGCGGCGGCGATGTCGGCCTGGCTGATGCGCGACGCATTGTCGAAGCGCTCGCGAATGCCGGGGCCGAAGCGCGGCTGCACGGCGCTTATCCACGCACCATGCACGGCCCAGATCTGGGCTGCCTGCAGGATGCGAAAGGCGCGCATCAGCGCATCCGGATCGGCGTCGCCGATGTCGAGCGCGGCGATGTCGGTGAATTTTTCCTGCAGGCGTTCGAGCGCCGGCTCCAGCGCGGCGCGTTCGCCGGCGCCGAGCTGCGCGAAGAAGTCGCGGGCGATCACCAGGCGGCGCGGCACCGGCTCGCGGCCGCCCTCGCCCAGCAGCACTTCACCGGTACGGCGCAGATGGTCGGCGCTGGCGGCGAACCAGCCGACCGTGTCGAAGCCCGGCGCCAGCGGCACCAGGCTGTCGACGGCAATGCGCCCGTGGGTCGGTCGCATGCCGTACACGCCGCAGTAACTGGCCGGCAGGCGCACCGAGCCACCGCAATCGGTGCCCAGCGCCACATCGACCAGGTCGGCTGCGACGGCCGACGCCGAGCCGCTCGACGAGCCGCCGGGAATGCGCCCCGGCGCACGCGGATTTTGCGGCGTGCCGTAATGCCAGTTTTCGCCGTTGAGGCTGTAGGCCAGTTCGTCGGTAACCGTCTTGCCCAGCAGCGTAGCGCCGGCGCCGAGCAGGCGCGTGATGGCCGAGGCCGTATGCGCGGCCGGTTCATGCGTGCGCAGCCAGTCGGGGTTGCCGCAGCCGGTGACGTGACCGGCGACATCGAAGACATCCTTGACCGCAAAGCGCAGGCCGTCGAGCACGCCGCTGCCGGTCGGCGGCAGCACCAGGCCGGCATCGCTGAACGCCGATGCGGCGCTCATGGCCTGTGCGGCGGTTGCGCAGGCGCCGCCAGCGCCTGCATGTGTTCGACGATCCTGCCCGGCGTGGTCCACCAGGCCTGGCCGCGCCGGCGGATCGCCTGCAACGCCTGGCGCAGCAGTTTTAGCCGGTACGGCTGGCCGACCAGATACGGATGCAGCGCAATGCCCATCACCAGCGGCTGGCCGGCGCTCTGGTGCAGCATTTCGTCGAACTGGTCCTCGATCATGCGGGCAAACGGCAGCATGTCCATCTGGCGCGCCACCAGCATCGGTATGTCGTTGAGTTCCTGCGGATACGGCACCGACCACAGGCTGCCGGCGCGGGTTCGCAGCAGCGTCGGCTGGTCGTCGTGACACCAGTTCAGCGTATAGGTGTAGCCGCATTCGCGCAGCAGGTCGGGCGTGGCGGCGCTCTCGGCAATCCAGGGCGAGAGCCAGCCGCGCGGCGCCTGCCCTTCCATCTGGCCGATGCGCTGGCTGCAGCCGGCAATGAGCGCGCGTTCGCCGGCTTCGTCGGTGCTGTTCTGGCGCTGTGCGTTGGTATGGCCATGGCCGATGATTTCGTCGCCGCGCTGACGCAGGGCCGCCATGAGTTGCGGCGCATGATCGTAGAGCGCGGTATTGATGAGGGCGCCCACCGGTATGTCGAGCCGGTCGAACAGGTCGAGGCAGCGCCAGGCGCCGACGCGGTTGCCGTATTCGCGCCAGGCGTAGTTGAGCACGTCCGGCTCGGAGGAAGGCGCCAGTTTTGCGCCGAGGCCGCCGCCGAATTCGAAGTGCTCGACGTTGAAGCCGATGTAGACTGCCAGCCGGTTGCCGTCCGGCCAGGCATAGTCGGCGCGCCCGGTGATCGGCGCATAGTCGAAACGGTCGTGGCTGTTCAGGATGTGCATGCGGGTAGCAGTTTTCCGAGGTAGGTGTTCTGGATGGCGGGGTCGTCGCGCAAGGCGTCGGCGGCGCCCTGCATGACGACCTGCCCTTGCGCCAGCAGGTAACCGCGGTCGGCCACTGCCAGCGCCAGCGCGGCGAACTGGTCGACCAGCAGTACGGTCAGGCCGGCCGTGACCAGTTCATCGATGGTGCGGTAGACACCCTGCACGACTTTCGGCGCCAGGCCAAGCGATGGTTCATCCAGGATCAGCACCGCCGGCATGGCCATCAGGCCACGGGCGATTGCCAGCATCTGCTGTTCGCCGCCCGACAGCAGCGCTGCCGGTTGCTGCAGCCGCTCGGCTAAGCGCGGAAAGCGCCGCAGCATCGCGGCCAGGTTCTCTTCGCGCCGGGCCGCGCTGGTGGCGTAGCCGCCCAGCAGCAGATTGTCCTGTACCGACAGGCCGGGAAACACCTGACGCCCCTCGGGCACCATCACGAGTCCGGCGCGCGCCATGCGGTCGGCGCGCGGGCGCGCCGTGACCGGCGACGGTGCTGGCGAACCGTCCTTGCCCGCCGCGTCATCGGCGCCGCCCGCGCCGTCGCGCCCGCCGCTCAGGCGCACGCTGCCCGTCGACGGCAGCAGGCCGGTCAGCGCGCGCATGAGAGTGCTCTTGCCGGCGCCGTTGGCGCCGACCACGGCCACCATTTCGTGGCGCCGCACTGCCAGGTCGACGCCGTCGAGCACGCCGATCGGACCATAACCGGCGCGCAGGTCTTGCGCTGCCAGCAGCACCTCGGCGGGCGGCATGCGCGGGCCGCGCGTCAAGGCCGCGCCGGTGCCGAGATATGCCTGCAGTACGGCCGGATCGTTGCGCACCGTGGCAGCGCTGCCGGCACACAATACGCGGCCGTTTTCCATTGCAACGAGCCGGGTGCAGGCCTGCATCACCAGCGGCATGTCATGCTCGACCAGGATCACCGCCAGGCCGCAGCCGGCGATTTTTTGCAAGGTCGCTGCAAGCGCGGCCTTGTCGGCAAGCCCGAGGCCGGCGGCCGGTTCGTCGAGCAGCAGGGCATGCGGGCGCAAGGCCAGGGCGCGCGCAAGCTCGACCATGCGGCGGTCGACGAACGGCAGCGCGCCGGCCGGCATGGCCGCATCGCCGGCAAAACCGACCAGCGCCAGCAGATCGGCCACCAATGATTGCGGTTGTGCGCCGCCGAGCGCGATGGCGAGATTGTCGGCCACGCAAAGCGAATCGAACAGCAGGGTCGTCTGGAAGGTGCGGCCGACACCGGCGCGGGCACAGGCCTGGCTGCGCCCTGCCGGCAACATCCGTTGGCCCAGCCGCACGCAGCCCGAATCGGGCCGGTAGAAGCCGCCCAGCATGTTCAGCACCGACGTCTTGCCGGCGCCGTTGGGGCCGATCAGGCCGGTGACTTCGCCGGCGGCAGCGATGAGGGTGACATCGTCGACCGCCTTGAGACCGCCGAAGGTGATGCCGACATGCTCGGCGCTCAGCGCTGCGCCGGGGCGGGTGAGCCAG
>JANXSS010000229.1 GCA_025356535.1 Herminiimonas sp. | reverse complement strand
GCCGACTTCTCCCGCCTGGGCGACGAGGTGCGCGCAATCGAAGCGGCCGGCGCAGCGCTGGTCCACTTCGACGTGATGGACAACCATTACGTGCCGAACCTGACCATCGGCCCGCTGGTGTGCGAAGCGATCCGCCCGCATGTGACCATTCCGATCGACGTGCACCTGATGGTCGAGCCGGTCGATGCGCTGGTGCCGCTGTTTGCGAAAGCCGGCGCCAACATCATCACCTTCCATCCGGAAGCGAGCAAGCACATCGACCGCACCCTGTCGATGATCCGCGAGCATGGCTGCCGCGCCGGGCTGGTGTTCAACCCCGGCACGCCGCTGCATTATCTCGACCATCTGATGGACAAGATCGACATGATCTTGCTCATGAGCGTGAACCCCGGTTTCGGCGGCCAGAAATTCATACCGTCGACGCTCGACAAGCTGCGCGCCGCGCGCCTGCGCATCGACCGCCATGTAGCCAACGGCGGCGCGCCGATCTGGCTCGAGGTCGACGGCGGCGTCAAGGCCGACAACATCGGCGAGATCGCTGCCGCCGGTGCCGACACGTTCGTCGCCGGCAGTGCCGTTTTCAGCGCGCCGGATACCGACGGCGGCTACAAGACCATCATGCGTCAGCTCATGCAAGCGGCAGGCTGAAGCCGGCGCAGACCGGCCCTGCCAACCCGACGCGTTCACCCCAATTACAAGAATGATGGAGACAAACATGAATTCCGACATGCGCATGACCCTGACCCAGTTCCTGATCGAAGAGCGGCGCCGCTATCCCCAGGCCGGTGGCGACTTCAACAGTCTGCTGTTGAACGTGGCGCTGGTGTGCAAGCGCATCGCCCGCAAGGTCGCCGCCGGTGAACTCGGCGACGCAACCGGCAGTGCATCGAGCGTGAACGTGCAGGGCGAAGACCAGAAGAAGCTCGACGTCATCAGCAACGAGCTTTTCATCGAAGGCAACAACTGGGGTGGTTATCTCGCCGGCATGGCTTCCGAGGAGATGGAAGAGCCGTACCAGATTCCGGCCTGCTATCCGCAGGGCCGCTATCTGCTGGTGTTCGATCCGCTCGACGGTTCGTCCAACATCGACGTCAATGTCACGGTCGGCAGCATCTTCTCGGTGCTGCGCGCACCGGCCTCCGACCGGCCGGTGACGACCGCCGACTTCCTGCAACCGGGCTGCGAGCAGGTCGCCGGCGGCTATGCGATCTATGGCCCGACGACGATGCTGATGCTAACGGTGGGCAATGGCGTGCATGGCTTCACGCTCTGCCCGCAGGTCGGCGAATTCATGCTCACCCATTCCGACCTGCAGATTCCGGTCGACACCCACGAGTTCGCCATCAACGCTTCGAACAGCCGCTTCTGGGAAGCGCCTGTTACGCGCTATGTCAACGAATGCATGGCTGGCAAGACCGGCGCGCGCGGCAAGGATTTCAACATGCGCTGGATCGCCTCGATGGTGGCCGAAGCGCACCGCATCCTGATGCGCGGCGGCGTCTTCCTGTATCCGCGCGACAGCAAGGACCCGACCAAGGCCGGCCGCCTGCGCCTCTTGTATGAAGCCAATCCGATCGGCTTCCTGATGGAGCAGGCCGGCGGACGCGCCAGCACCGGGCGGCAACCGGTGATGAACGTCAAGCCGTCGGCGCTGCATCAGCGCATCGGCCTGATCTTCGGCTCGAAGAACGAAGTCGAGCGCCTGGAGCGCTATCACAACGAGCCGGAGCAGAACGACGAGCCGAATCCGCTGTTCAACGAGCGCAGCCTGTTTCGCGCGCCGGCCTGAGGGTATTTGCCCGCATCTGCCCGTACCTGCCCGCACCTGCCCGACACAGAATTTCACCATAAAAATCACGAGGCACCGACATGTCCGAACGCTATCCCATCATCGCAATCACCGGCTCCTCAGGCGCCGGCACCTCGTCGGTCACCCACACCTTCGAAAACATCTTCCGCCGCGAGAACGTTCATTCCGCCATCATCGAAGGCGACAGCTTCCATCGCTACGATCGCAAGGAAATGAAGGCCAAGCTGGCCGCCGCCGAAAAAGAAGGCAACATGAACTTCAGCCATTTCGGCCCGGCCAACAACATGTTCGAAGAGCTCGAAGCGCTGTTCCAGAGTTACGGCAAGACCGGCAACGGCATGCGCCGCAAGTACCTGCATGATCACGGCGAAGCCGCACCCTACAAGCAGGAACCGGGCACCTTCACGCCCTGGGAAAAACTGCCGGAAGAAACCGACCTGCTGTTCTACGAAGGCCTGCACGGCGCGGTGGTGCACCAGAACATCGACATCGCGCAGCATCCGGATC
>JANXSS010000186.1 GCA_025356535.1 Herminiimonas sp. | reverse complement strand
GTCGGCCTTTAAATGATGCGCCGGTTCCACACCAGTACAAATACCGACACAAGCGACCCGGCAAACGCTCGCTCGGGCTCGCTTTTCGTCGCATCATCTGTCTACACTGCAATATAAAGAGACCGGCCCCGCGCTCCGGCGCATATGTTGCAGCTCCGACAACCATCGGCCTGGCAGACACCACGGCACCGGCGTGCATCGGCAACGACCTGCAAGGCATGCATGAAAAAATTCCTGCGAACCCGCATCCACATTGGCGTCGTATTGTTGCTGGCATCGTCTGTCGGTGCATGGGCATGGTTTTCAAACGGTGAAATTCGCAGACATCCCGCGGGCGTACCGGTTCAGGTAAGGATCGCGATACCGACCCAGATCAGCGCCGGCTCGATTTTCGTGGCGCAGGACCAGCGTTATTTCCCTTCACGTGGCATCGACGCTGCCATCCAGCCATTCGCGCTGGGTAAAGACGCACTGTCATCCGTGCTGCAAGGCAAGGCCGACCTGGCGGTGCTGGCCGATACGCCCTTCATGCTGGCCGTCATGAAGGGCGAGCAGATCGCGGCGATCACCACCATCTTCAGCTCGCGCACGGCGATTGCAGTCGTGGCGCGAAAAGACCGGGGAATCGTCACGGCCGAGGATCTTGCCGGCAAGCGTGTCGGCACGATCGCCGGCACGAATGCACAGTACTTCCTCGATGCGTTGCTGTTGTCGACGGGCGTCGACAGGGCGACGCTGCAGGTAAAGGAGGTCAAGCCGAACGCCATGGCCAAGGCGCTGCAGGACGATGACGTCGACGCCGTCACCGCATGGAACCCGGAACTCGCCCGGCTCGAGTCTGCGGGACAGGGACGTTACGCCATGATTTACGGCAAAGACGCCTTCGTCTACCGTTTCGTGCTCGTCGCAAAGCAGGACTACATCAGCCGCCATGCCGAGGAAGTCAGGAAGGTCCTGCGCGCCATCGAGGATGGCGTGCAGTTCATCCAGACCGAAAGCAGTGCAGCGAAGGTCATCATCGGCCGGGCGATCTCGCTCGAACCGGATCTGCTGGCGCGCTCCTTCGACCCCAAGGATTTTTTTCTTACACTCGGTCAGGCGTTGCTGCTGTCGCTGAGCGAACAGTCGCGCTGGGCGATCGGCGCCGGTTTCGTGCAGGCGAAGGCAGCGCCGAATTACCTCGATTTCATTCGTTACGAGGCGCTTGAATCGGTCGTGCCGAGTGCCGTGAAGATCATCCGGTGACGGCCATGACGCTGAACCGGCAAAGTAACCTGCTGTCCTGGATTGCAGCCTGCGCGGTGGCGATCGTGCTGGCCATCGTCGGTTTTTCGGCAGTGGCGGTACTGCGCCAGACGGAACAGATCACCAGCGCCGAGAATACGGCCATCGGCATTACCAATCTGCGCTACCTGATCATGGAGACTGCGCTGTATCGCGAGCACCGGTCGTCCGACCAGTGGACCAACCGCCTACGCAGCTTCGGCTCGATCCTGGCCTCCAGCCATTACACCAGCGCACGCGAAAATGCCCTGCTGGCCAAGGAGAAGGCGAACGTCGACGTCCTCGCCAATCTTTATGAAAGGCTCTGCGCCATCGATACGGCGGTTCCGCTCGGTGCGGGCGAAAAAACCCTGAGCGAGAAACGCACCCTCAGCGTATTGAATGCGCTGTTCCTGACGACGCAGGACATGCTCGATGACGCCTTCGAACTGATCCGCCTCAATCGCCAGGACCTGGTCAACTCGCAAAGCGACGCCGCACATTTCATGTTGCTGAGCATTCTGCTGTTGAGCAGCCTGATCGCCACCGGTGTACTGATCGTCAAGAAGAAAGTACTGGCGCCGATTTCGCAGTTTCAGGCAGTCGTCGACCGGGTCACGCTCGGCGACCTGGCCATACGCGTCAGGCTGGACAGCGCCGACGAGATCGGCCAGCTCTCGGCAAGCTTCGACAACATGACCGAACGGCTGGAAGCCGCGCGCGATGCGCTCAAGGCGGAAAGCGCCGAGCGCCTGCATGCACAGGCGGACCTGAAGAAAACCATCGATGCGCTGGCGTCGGCGCGCGACGAGGCAGAAGGCGCAAGCCGCGCCAAGAGCCAGTTCCTGGCAAACGTGAGCCACGAGATCCGTACACCGATGAATGCGGTGCTGGGCATGCTGCAGCTGCTGCACAATACCGCGCTGACGCCCCTGCAGAAAGACTATGCCGGCAGCACCCAGGCCGCGGCACAATCGTTGCTCGGGCTATTGAACGACATCCTCGATTTTTCGAAGATCGAGGCGGAAAGGATGACGCTCGAAGAGGCGCCGTTCGCCCTCGAGCAGCTGCTGCGCGACCTCTCGGCGATCCTGGCCGGCAGCCTTGGCGACAAGAGCGTCGAGCTGTTGTTCATGGTCGATCCGGCCTTGCCGGCTTTCGTCTCGGGCGACATGCATCGCCTGCGCCAGGTCCTGTTGAACCTCATTAGCAATGCGATCAAGTTTACCGAGCGCGGTGAAGTGACCGTCCTGCTGGAACCGGCGCCGGCGCAAGCAGTCGCGGGGCGGGTCGCCATCCGTTTCGAAGTGCGCGACACCGGCATCGGCATACCGGCGGACCAGCTCGCCACGATCTTCGAAGGTTTCACGCAGGCCGAAGCGTCGACCACCCGGCGCTTCGGCGGCACTGGCCTGGGCCTGGCGATATCGCAACGGCTGGTGGCCCTGATGGGCGGGGTGCTGTGCGTGGAAAGTCGCATCGGCGCGGGCAGCCGGTTTTACTTCACGGCTGCCTTCGCCGATACCGAGGTCGATGCCGTTGCAGCACCGGTTGCCGCCGTGCGCAACAACGTCCTGCAGCAAAAGGGCCTGTTGCGGGTTCTGATCGTCGACGACCATCAGCGCTCCCGCGACGTCCTGCTCGCCCTGGCCGGGCGCTTCGGATGGGATGCGCATGCTGCGGCAAGCGGCGCCGAAGCGCTGGTGCTGATCGAAAAGTCGGTCGACGACCGTTTTCCTTTCGACGCGGTCCTGGTCGACTGGAAGATGCCGCAAATGGATGGCTGGGAAGTCACGCGCCGCATCCGGCAACTGCCGCACGGCGACGCCGCGCCGGTCGTCATCATGGTGACGGCGCATGAGCGCGGCGCGCTGGCAGCCAGGCTGGCGCACGAAAAAACGCTGTTGAACGGCTTCCTGAGCAAGCCGGTCACCGCAGCGCTGCTGGCCGACACGGTGCTCGATGCAGTTTCCGCCGGCGCGGCCAGCCGTTACCAGGCAGACCTGGCCATCGCCACGAATGCCCTGCAGGGCTTGAAGCTGCTGGTCGTCGACGACAACCCGATGAACCAGCGTGTGGCCCGCGAGCTGCTTGCCGCGCAGGGCGCGCAGGTGCAGGTCGCCGGCGGCGGCGTCGCCGCGCAGCAGCAGGCGCTTGCCGAAGCACCGCCCTTCGACGCCATCATCATGGATATCCAGATGCCGGACATGGACGGCTACGATACGACACGCGCCCTGCGCGAGCATGCGTCGATGCGCGCCGTGCCGATCATCGCCATGACGGCAAACGTCATGGCAAGCGACAAGGCCTTGTGCATGCAGGCAGGCATGAACGATCACATCGCCAAACCCTTCGATCTGAAGGTCGTGGTCGAGACGATCCTGCGCCATTGCAGCCCCGCCGGCCAGCCCGCACCTGTGCCGTCCGGTGCGCCGTTGCCAGGCCCTGCGCCTGGCGGGCAGGACGAGCTGATGGACATCGCGCGCGCGATCGACCGGCTGGGCGGCAACCAGGCGCTCTTCGTCGAAGTCGCAGGCAAGTTTCCCGAGGCCGCACGCGCGGCCGGGCAGGCGTTGCGCGGCATGCTGCCAGGCGAGCAGCATGATGCGGCCGAAAATGTCCTGCATACCTTCAAAAGCAGCGCCGCACTGGTCGGCGCCGTGGCCTTGCAGCGGCATGCCGCAAGCCTGGAGGCCGGCGTGCGCAACATGCCATCGCAATCCTTCGTCGCCGCGCTCGAACGACTCGACGCGCTGGTCGAGCAATCCTGCGCAGCGCTCGATGCGTTCCTTTGCGCCCGCGCGGCGCCGGCTGGCGGCGACCCGGACTGCGCACGCTTGCCGCCGGCGCAGGCCAGACTGCCGCTTACCGGTGCGCCCGGCCAGGCGCATGCGTTGCTGCCCGAACTCACGCAGCTTCTGGAACAGGCCAACATGCGCGCCTCCGGCGTCTTTGCAGAATACGAACGGGCATGGACCGAGCCGGTGCCCGAGGCCCTGCGCACTGCGTCGGCGGCAATGGCAACGCTCGACTTCAGGACCGCGTTGCGGTGCATTCGTCAACTCCACGGGAATCCATGATGGCTCTGCAGGATAAAAAATCGCCAGACCGCATTGTCCAGCCGCCCCCCGTCAAGCCGATGCTGCTGATCGTCGACGACCAGGTTAGCAACGTGCAGGTGATGTTCGAAATCTTCAAGGCAGAGTACGAAGTCTGCATGGCCACCAGCGGCGAAGACGCCCTGCTGTTTTGCAGCGAGCGGCTGCCGGATGTGATGCTGCTTGACGTCATCATGCCGGGCATGAACGGCTTTGCGCTGTGCCGGCGGCTCAAGGCCGACCCGCGCACCGGCGACATTCCGGTCATTTTCGTCACCGGACAGGACGATCCGCTCGAAGAAGCCAAAGGCCTGAGCGAAGGTGGCGTCGATTTCATCACCAAGCCATTTCATGCGGCAGTGGTCAAGGCGCGGGTGCGCACCCACCTGATGCTCAAGCAGCAGGCAGATCAACTGCGCCTGCAGCAAAGACAGCTCGAGCAAAGCCATGGCGAGCTGCGCGCAATCAATGACAGTTCGCCGCTCGGACTGTTCCACATGACGACCGATGCGCTGTGCACCTACGTCAATCGCACCTATGAATCGATCACGCAACGCGACAGCGGCGCGGCTTACGGTGGCGGCTGGAAAGCAGCCGTCCATCCCGAGGATCTGGAAAAACTTTCCGACGAATGGGCGCGTGCTGCAGGCACGTCATCGCGTTTTGCAAGCGTGCTGCGCCTTGACCGTCCCGATGGCGCTCCCTGTCATGTACAGATGCGCGCAGCCCCGGTCGTCGTGCGAGGCACGGTGACGGGTTACGTCGGCACCATCGAAGACATCACCGAGCGCACCGTGGCGGCCATCACGCTTGCAGCGAGCGAAAACGCCTGCAGCAAATCACGGAGGCCGTGCCTGCGATGATCGGCTATATCGATCGGAGCGAACGCTTTGGCTACTGTAACAAGCACTATCTGACGATACTGGGCATCGAACCGCACAAGATGCTGGGTGCGACCCTGGAAGAAGTGTTTGGCGCCGAAACCTACGCCACCATGAAGGCGCGCGTGGTGCAGGCGCTGGCAGGCACGCGCGTTACCTTCGAGCGCACCGCCGTGCGCGCCGGCAAAACCATTTACCTGCAGTGCGATTATGTGCCGGACATTGCCGACGACGGCAGCACCATGGGTTTCTATGCATTGATCATGGATGTGACGCCCTATCGCGAAACCCAGCAACGCCTGGCCGACAGCAGCAGGCGGCTTCGCACCATCACCGAAAACATACCCGCCCTGGTGGCGCATGTCGATCTCGATGAACGCTACCTGTTCGTCAACGCACAGTTCGGCACGGTCTTCAACAAGGACCCGGCAGCCATGGTCGGGCGCACGATCGGCGAGGAATATTCACCCGACCTGTATGCCTTCGTCAGGCCCTACATTGCCAAGGTATTGACCGGGCGGATCACAAGCTTCGAAGGTCAAACCGTCATCCCCGGTGGCCAGCGGTATTTCCAGTCGACCTACGTACCGGACAAGAATGCCGATGGTGTCGTGCAAGGCTTCTTCTCAATGACCTTCGACATCACGACGCGCAAGAATGCGGAAATCGTACAGGCAGAAAACGAGAAACGCCTGCGCACGATCACCGACAACCTGCCGGCCCTGATTACCTACATCGACAGGAATCACTGTTTTCAGTTCGTCAATGCGACGATGGAAGAGTGGTCCGGCACGCCGGTTGCCGACATTCGCGGCAAGGCCTTCGTCGACGTCATGGGCGCTGCGCTGTATGCAGAGCGACGCGAGCATATCGAACGCGCGCTCTCGGGCGAGCGGCTCGAATTCGAAATGACCGCCGAGGCGTTCGGGCAAGTGCGCTACATCCATTCGACCTACATACCGGATGTCGACCAAAACGGCGCGGTCAGGGGCATCTACACCTTGAGCAGCGACATTTCCCGGCTCAAGGCGATCGAGCAGGAACTGCGCAAGCATGCCCGTTTCGATTCCCTGACCGGATTGCCGAACCGGCCGCACCTGTATGAAATCATGGATGCGGCGCTGGCGCGCGGGCGACGCCACCGCACGGCAATCGCCGTCTTTTTCCTCGACATCGATTCCTTCAAGACGATCAACGATCTGTACGGACATGCCAACGGCGACCTCGTGCTGCAGCAGTTCGCCGCCCGTCTGGCAGGCGCGGTGCGCATCACCGATACGGTTGCGCGCCTGGCCGGCGATGAATTCGTGGTCGTGCTGGAAGATCTGACACAGCAGGACGAGGCGGAAATGGTGGCGCTGAAGATTCTGGAAGCCACGCGCCTGCCGATGCAGCTCGACGGGCAGGAACTGATCGTCACGACCAGCCTGGGCATGGTCTTCGACACCCGGCTCGAGCGCACGGCCAGCGCGCTGATCGCCCTGGCGGACGAATCGCTGTACAGGGCAAAGGCCGCCGGCAAGAACACGTTTCGCGCAAAAAGCGTCTGAGGCAGCGCGGCAGGCAGCGCCGGCCGGGCGCGACGATTCATTTGCCGCGCGCGCCGATCCGGCTTTCCTTGCCGGCGATCAGGTTGCCGATGTTTTTCGCATGCCGCCAGACCAGCAGGCAGCTCATCGCCGCAACGGCGGCGGACATCGCATCGAACCCGAAGAGCAGGCAGTAATAGAACGGCGCGAAGAGCGCCGCCACGATGGCTGCGAGGGACGAATAACGAAAGGCGTAGGCGATCACGATCCAGCTCGCCAGCGTTGCCAGGCCGAGCCAGCCGTTGATTGCCAGCAGCACGCCGAGCGCGGTCGCCACGCCCTTGCCACCGATGAAGCGGAAAAACACCGGCCACAGGTGACCCAGGAACACGGCCAGCGCGACCAGGGCGATACCGGCTTCGCCGACGCCGAACCGGTCGCCGTAGTGCTGCGCCAGCCACACCGCCAGCCATCCTTTGGCGCCGTCGCCAAGCAGGGTCGCGATGGCGGCAGCCTTGTTGCCGCTTCGCAGAACATTCGTCGCGCCCGGGTTTTTCGAGCCGTAGGTGCGCGGATCCGACAGGCCGAAGGCACGGCTGACGACGACGGCAAAAGATACCGAACCGATCAGGTAGGCGGCGATGACGAACAGCAGGGTGGTCATGGTTTCTTTCGGGAAGGGTACGGGCAGGCAAAAACAGCCCGGGGTGTCATGCTCAAGGTGACTCGGCCAGCGCGCAGTCGACCGGGGTGGGCTTGAGCAGTCGCATCAGCAGTGCCGGTGCGATACCGATCAAATAACCGCGTCGACCGCCGTTAATATAGATTTTTTCCAGGTCAAGGATGCTGCGCTCGGCATACACTGGCAGCATCTTTCGGGTGGCGAAGGGCGAGGTGCCGCCGACCTGGTAACCGGAGTGACGCTCTGCCACCTCCGGCGCGCACGGTGCGATGGTCTTGCAGCCGATCTGGCGCGCCAGGTTCTTGGTAGACACCTTGCAGTCGCCGTGCATCAGCACGATGAGCGCACGCGCTGCTTCGTCCTGCATGACCAGCGTCTTGACCACCAGATGCTCGTCGACGCCGAGCGCACGCGCCGACACGCCGGTGCCGCCGTGTTCTTCGTAATCGTAGGGATGCTCGGAAAATTCCGCGGCATGCTGGCGCAGGTAACGGGTGGCCGGTGTTTCGGAGACATGCTTGTTCATGCGGTAGGGGCGAAAGCCAAAAATTGGAGCACATTATGCAACAGGAAGTGCGCTTTGCGACCTTCAATGTCCTGAATCTGGCGCCTCCCGGCGTGCGGTTCTATGCCGACCAGGAACCGTATTCGCCGGCGGAATATGACGCCAAGGTGAACTGGATCGCGCAGCAGCTCGACCTGCTCGACGCCGACGTGATCGGCTTCCAGGAAATATTTTCACAGGCAGCCCTGCGCGACGTGCTCTCCCGCACCCGCCGGTACCGGGACGCGCATCATGTCGGCTTCGAGCCCGAAGGCCAGGAAAACCTGGAAGCGAGCGTGCTGGCCGGCACCCTGACGCCGAGCGTGGCGCTGGTGTCGCGCCTGCCGCTGGTGGGCCAGGCCTCGAACCATTTCAAGATGCCGCATGCGCTGGCGGTGACGCTGCCCGGCATCGAGCCGCCGGTGACGACCTTCACCCGGCCGATCCTGCATGTGCAGGTGCTGGCCGGCGGCAGCGAGCCGGCGGTTGCCGGCCGGCCGGCGCCGCGCGCGCAGGTGATCGATGTCTTCGTCTGTCACCTGAAATCGAAGCGGCCCGATTACCGCGGCGGCGGCAGCGCCGACAACGACTCCTACCAGCTCGGCCTTGCCATGCTGCGCTCGATGATCCGGCGCGGCGCCGAGGCGCTCGGCCTGCGCTACCTGATCTCGGACCAGCTGCGGCGCCAGCGTCTGCCGCTGGTGGTGCTGGGCGACTTCAACGACGTCGCCGCGGCCATGACGACGCAGCTCGTCACCGGTGCGACCTCCGAGCGGCGCAGCCTGCGCGAGCGGCCGACCGACCGGCTTTTCGACAGTTACCGGATCCAGTCGCGCGTACGCCCCCTGCGCGATGTCGGCTACACCCACACCCATGATTCGACCATGGAGACGATCGATCACGTCATGGTGTCGGATGCATTCGAGCCGGGCGCACCGGGCGCCATCGGCGAAGTCATGGAGGTGGTGTATGTAAACGACCATCTTGGCCTGCGACTGCCGGAGGCGTCGGACCATGGCCTGGTGCTGGTGCGCATACTGCTGTACGGCCAGACACCCGGGGTCTGAAGGCGCCTCGGCGCTTCGGCGTCTTTCCGCACGCGCCTGTCAGGGCTGACAGGCCGGTGACTGCAGGTCTTGCTCAGGGCGGCTGATTGGCGCCGTCGGTGTCCGGTTTCGGCAGGGTTTCCACGCCGTCCACGGCTGCCGCGTCGCCGGTCTCGTTCTCAACGGCTTCGTCGCCTTCGATCGGCGTACCGTCGGGATGACTGGCCTTGTCGGCTTTCTTCTTCAGCTTCTCTTCCTTCTTGCGCTTTTTCTCAAGATCCTTCTGTCGCTTTTCGTACTGGAAATTTGTCTTTGCCAAGGCAATGCTCTTTTCATGAATGGAATCGGATGGTGGGGCCGCCGCGCGTGCCTGCGCGGTGGCTGCGGTATGCCTCAAGAATACAGGAGAAACCAGCGGCGCCGCACCTATAACGCCGCGCCGGGCTGCGCACACCCGGGGTCGCTACCGGAAAAATCCATAACTTCAAGAAACTGTTATTCCGAAAGAAATAATTGGTGCGCTGCACAAAAATGCTTGACAGCTCTTGCGGATCGTTTAAAATCCGGTTTGTTGCAGCGCACCATCATCGTCTGCATTGGATATTACTCACATTTCATACAGGAGATCTTCATGTTCACAGTCCCAGAGCAATTCACCAACGCCACCAAAGCCACCTTCGAAGCGCATCTCGCAACGATGACGGCTTTCGCCCAGAAAGCCTTCGCCAATGTCGAGAAGGTTGTCGAGCTGAACATGACGGTCGCCAAGGAATCGTTCGCAGAAACCACCGCCGCTGCACAGCAGCTGATGACCGCAAAGGGTGCGCAGGAATTCATCGCGCTGACCACTGCCAAGGCAAAGCCGAACGCTGAAAAGGCGCTTGCCTATGGTCGCGAACTGGCTGCCATCGCCGCTGCCGCCCAGGCTGACTTCAGCCGCGAAGCCGAAGCGCAGATCGCCGACACCCGCCGCAAGGTCGCGTCGCTGGTCGAGGATGTCGCCAAGAACGCGCCAGCCGGCACCGAGTCGGTCGTTGCCATGGTCAAGACCGCAATGGGCAATGCAAACGCCGGCTTCGACCAGATCAGCAAGAGTGCGAAGCAGGCTGCCGACGTCATCGAAGCAAACGTCGCCAGCACCGTGTCGAAGTTTTCCCAGGCTGCCGACAAGGCAACCACCCGCACCACCAAGAAGTAAGCCACGCGCCCCTGCCGCGCCAGCCCGCCTGGCATGGCATCGCAAGAACGGACTGCCAAGGCAGTCCGTTTTGCATTGCAGCGGCGTTTTTGCGTTGCGGCAACGTCAACGCTCAGCCGCGTGGATGATGCTGCGCATGCAGCAGTTTCAGCCGCTCGCGGGCCACATGCGTGTAGAACTGGGTGGTGGAAATGTCGGCATGGCCGAGCAGCAGCTGCACCACGCGCAGGTCGGCGCCATGATTGAGCAGATGGGTTGCAAACGCATGGCGCAGCGTGTGCGGCGACAGCGGCGCGTTGATGTCGGCGCGCAGTGCATGCTTCTTGATCAGCTGCCAGAACATCTGGCGCGTCATGCCGGCGCCGCGGGCGGTGACGAACAGCGCATCGGCCACCTGGCCGCCGAGGATCGCGCCGCGCGCCTGCAGCAGATAGCGTTCGATCCAGCTGCGCGCCTCGGCGCCGAACGGCACCAGTCGCGTCTTGCTGCCCTTGCCGGTCACCCGCAGCACGCCTTCGTTCATCGACACTTCCACCGATTTCAACTCCACCAGTTCCGACACCCGCAGGCCGCTTGCATACATCACTTCGAGCATGGTGCGGTCGCGCAGGCCGAGCGGCGTTTCCACGTCCGGCGCCGCCAGCAGGGCCTCGACCTGCGCCTCGCTCAGGGTTTTCGGAAAACGCGGCGCCTGCTTTGCCGACTTCATCCGCAGGCAGGGGTCGGCAGACACCAGGTTCTGGCGCAGCGCAAACTGGAAGAAGCGTTTCAGCACCGCCAGCCGGCGGTTCGACGACGCCGGCCGGGTGCTCGCATGGCGCTCGGCAAAATAGGTGGCAAGGTCATCGGCGACGGTCTGCAGCACGGCCTTGCCGCGCTCTGCATGCAGCCATTGGGAAAACAGCGTCATGTCGCGCCGGTAGGCTTCGAGTGAGTTCTTTGCCAGGCCGTCT
>JANXSS010000124.1 GCA_025356535.1 Herminiimonas sp. | reverse complement strand
ATGATTGATCAGCATGACGATGTCCTGCTGGACTTCGCCGCCCAGCACCCATTCGACGACTTCCATGGTTTCTTCGTCGGTGATGCGCATGCCCTGGACGAAGGTGCCCTGCTTGCCGATTTTTTTCAGGGCATTGTCGATCTGCGGGCCGCCGCCGTGGACCACCACCGGATTCATGCCGACGAGCTTCAACAGGATCACGTCGCGGGCGAAGCCGTGCTTGAGGCGCTCCTCGGTCATGGCATTGCCGCCGTACTTGATGACGATCGTCTTGCCGTGAAACTTGCGGATGTAGGGTAGTGCTTCGGCCAGGATTTCCGCCTTGATCTCGGGCGAGACGGCGCTGATGTCGGTGTTTGGATCGGCGAGGATGGTCATGACTGGCCCTGAAAATGGATTTTCGCGATTTTACCCGGAAAGCCAAAGCGGTTAGCGGCGATTTCCATTCCTTTCGCGGTATTCTTTCCGGTACTCCACGGTACTGTACAAAATTGAAACGGCCTCCTGCCCATGACGCAAGACCTGCATCGACAGCTCGAAACCCTGCGCCCGCTGCTGCTGCGTTTCGCCACGCTCCAGCTGCGCAACGTCGCGCAGGCCGAGGACGTGGTGCAGGACGCCCTGATCGCGGTCCTGGAAAAGCCGGAGCGCTTTGCCGGCCAGTCGTCGCTGCGCACCTACGTCACCGGCATCATGAAGTACAAGATCATCGACCTGCTGCGCGCGGCCAGCCGCATGCGGCAGATCGACACTGACGAAGACCAGTCGGAGGCCGATGCCGTCGATGCGCTGTTTGCCGCCGACGGGCACACGCTGCAGGCGCCGCGCGACTGGGGCGATCCCGCTGCGAGCTTCGCGCAGCAGGATTTTTTCCGGGTGATGCAGGTGTGCCTGGACAAGCTGCCGGTGCAGACGGCGCGGGTTTTCATGATGCGCGAATGGCTCGAACTCGATACCGAAGAAATCTGTAAGGAACTCGGCATCACCACGGCTAATGTATGGGTCATCCTGTACCGGGCCCGGGTGCGCCTGCGCGAATGCCTGGACCTGAACTGGTTCGGCAACGCACCACCGTCAACCTGAAAGCCGCCAGATGCCATTCAAACCGACCTGCCGCGAAGTGCACCAGCTGGCCTCGCAAAGCCTGGACCGCCGGCTGAACCTGACCGAGCGCCTGCGCATGCGCCTGCACCTGATGGTGTGCGAGGCCTGCACCCGCTTCAACGCCCAGATGCTGCTGATCCGGCGCGCCATGCAGCGCCTCTCGCATGAGCGCGACGACGGCGGCGGACCGTCCTGAGGAAGGCGCCAGACGCCCGGCCCGCCTTCACGCCGGTGCGCAGGCGCGGTCCTGCTGGCGCGGAAAGGCCGGCCGGATCTTCGCCAGCGCCGCCTGCGCAGCGGCATCGAGTCCGTGCAGCTGGTAGGCAGTCTTGCGTACCGACGCCGGCTGCGGCGCGATCCTGGCGGTGCGCACGCCTTTTTGCACCAGGCCCGCCAGTTGCGTGCGGGCCGCCTCCGGCGTCTTGAAGGCGCCCAGCGAGATGCCCCAGCGCAGCTCCGAGTTTTCGTTGAAGACATAAAAATCGTTGACGCCGAGCCGGCGCAGTTCGCCCGCCTTGCGCTCGGCGGTTTCCTTGTCGCCCAGCGGCGGAATGTAGACGATGTAGCGCTCGATCTCCTGCACGCGGCGGTGCGAAGCCCGCCCGGCCAGCGCCAGCGCGGCGAGCTGCTGGTCGAAGCGGCGCGCGTCGGCGACGTCGAAGTTGCCGATTTCAATACACTGCTGCGGCGCTGCCGTGGCAGCGACGCCGGATGCCGCAATCCCCATGGCCGCGGCTGGCGTCTGCTGCGGGCCGGGCGCCGGTGCCAGGGGTACGGTCGGAACCGTTGCTGCGGGCGCGCCGTCGCCAGCCTCGGATTTGCCGGCCTCGGATTTGCCGGCCTCGGGCGCGGCTGCCGGCTGGCCGGGCGGCGCCAGCAGGCGGATGCTCGGCGCGTTAAGCTGGTTCGCCACCCGCGCCGGTTCGCGCCCGACCGTGCTGTCGGCGCCGAGGTAGCCGGCGTTGTAGGCGTACAGGCTGCAGTTTGCCAGTACCAGCAAACCGAGACCGAACTTGAGCGTGGAGGACATCATTTCGGCTCCTTGAGCAGGCGCTGCGGGCCGGCGCCGGCGACGACCTGCAGGCCGATCAGCACCAGGTTGTCCACGGCCGTGACGGCAACGCCCAGGCGCGGTGCGATCAGGTGCGCCGCGCCGCCGGAGAGCAGGCAGTGCGCGCCGCCGTGCGCGACAACCGCGCGCTCGATCGCGCCGGCCTGAGCGGCCAGGCAACCGCTGAAGATGGCGTCGTCGGTGTTGTCGGCAAACGGTGACATGCCGGCAAGGGGTGCGGCCCCTGTGCCGGCAGTCATTGCAGCAATCGCCGGCAGCTGTGCGGTATGCCGGGCCAGCGATGCGGCCATGACGCCCGGCCCCGGCAGGATCATGCCGCCGATGAAGTCGCCCGAAGCGGTGAGCGCATCGACGGTGGTGGCGGTGCCGCAGACGGCAACGATCAGTGCCCGGTCCGGCAGCAGCGCGCGCGCGCCGACGAGCGCAGCGAGTCGGTCGCAACCGAGCCGCTCTGGCGCGCGGTAGTGATTGCGCACACCGGCCACCTGCGCGGCCGAAGCAAACCAATCGA
Organism: Herminiimonas sp.; assembly: GCA_025356535.1. Lineage (GTDB taxonomy): Bacteria > Pseudomonadota > Gammaproteobacteria > Burkholderiales > Burkholderiaceae_D > JANXSS01. The sequence continues at coordinate 3,181 of JANXSS010000124.1, read as the reverse complement.
CCGTGGGGGCCGGGTCGCGTTGCAGCGCATCTTCCGGGGCCGGTGCCGCGCACCCTTGCTGCAGCAATGCCAGTTGTCGCACCAGTGCTGCGTGTACCGTGGCGCCCGCCACGTTCGCTATCAGGACCGCGCGCACCGGCGCGGCGCCCCAATCGCGGGCAAGACTTTCGACTGCATCATGCGGCACGGCACCATGGGCCAGCCAGCGGCCAAGGTCGGCAGCCTTCTGCGCCGGTGCGGCCAGCACCCACTTGATGCGGGTATTGCCGGCGTCAATCAGCAGCAGCATCGCCGCCCTCCCCTGCCAGGCGCAGCGAGACATCGCCCGCCACCACGGTCACCACGCCGCGATTGGTATCCAGCAGCAGGCGGCCCACGGCGTCGATGCCCAGCGCCCGACCGCTCTGCACCACGACGCCGCGCTCCAGAATGTTGACCGTGCGGCCGGCATGCGCATGCAGCCCGTTCCAGCGCGCCACGAAGGGCGCCAGGCCGCTGGCGCCGAAGCTCTCGAGCGCGCCGCAAAAGGCGTCGAGCAGGCGTGCCAGCAGCAGGTTGCGGTCCGCCGCCGGCAACGCTGCAACCGGCGTGGCCACCATCGACAGCGGGTCGGGCGCCGCTGCGGGCGCGCCGGCAGGCGCAGCGTCGCGCATGTTGATGCCAACGCCAACCACCGCCCAGGACTGCTGCTGCAACAGCGTCGGCATGCTGACGGTTTCGATCAGGACGCCGGCCAGCTTTGCGCCGTCGACCAGCACGTCGTTCGGCCATTTCAGCTGCGCGCCGGCCGCCTGGGCATTGAGCACCTCGGCCACTGCCACGCCGATTGCCAGGGGCAGCCCGACCAGCGCCGCCAGCGGCCGATCGAAGCGCCACGCCAGCGAAAACGTCAGGCTGCCGGCAGCCGACACCCAGCGCCGTCCGGCCCGGCCGCGACCGGCATCCTGCCGCAGCGCCACCAGCAGCGTCGGCCCGGTGAGCGCAGCCTGCGGCGGCGCCGCGCCCGCCCGTGCCAGCAGGTCGGCATTGGTCGAACCGGTCGCGTCAATCACCTCGATGGCAACCGTGGCGGCGCGCGCGTAGCGGCAGGCCGCTGCAATGGCGGGCGCTGAAATGGATGGGGTCATGCTGCATTGTAAGGCAACCCTCATTGAGGTAGTGCGCACAGGAATCACCGCTCTGCGGGCAAGCGCACGCTCGGTTCGCCCGAAATTCCCTTAAACTGCGGCATGCCCGACATTGACCCGCCCCGCCTCGGCAAGGATGCCGGCACAACCGACGCCATCATCGCAACCGGTGCCTGGCAGGTGCACGCCCTGGCGCAAGCCGACATCCTGCCTGGCATCCGGAACACGCTCGAAGATCTGGGCTCGCAGCATGACGCGCGCTGGGACATCACCGGCATGAGCGCCCTCGACCATATCGGCGCCCAGGTGCTGTGGGATGCCTGGGGCGGGGTGCGGCCGGCGGCGCTCGAGCTGACACCGGCGCAGCAGCAGACCTTCGCCCGGCTCGAAGCCGCGGGCACGCTGGCGCTGCCGGACGAATCCGGCCATGCGGCAATTTCCTGGGCGCTGCTGAAGCACCAGGCCGGCGTGCTGATGAACCACTTCAACGGCGCCGTCGTCCTGATCGGCCAGCTCGTGCTCGATACGGCGCGCTTCATCCGCCATCCGGTCGACGGCCCCTGGAAGGAATTGTCGGCAAATATCTATCATGCAGGCTTTCAGGCGCTCGGCATCACCGCGCTGGTCGGTTTCCTGATCGGCGTGGTGCTGTCGTACCTGTCGGCACAGCAGCTCCATAGCTTCGGCGGCGACATCTACCTGGTCAACATTCTCGGCATGAGCATCATCCGCGAACTCGGCCCGCTGCTGGCGGCGATCCTGGTGGCCGGCCGTTCGGGCTCGTCGATGACGGCGCAGCTCGGTGTCATGCGGGTCACCGAAGAACTCGACGCCATGCTGGTCATGGGCATGCCGCACGGCTTCCGGCTGATCATGCCGAAAGTGCTGGCGCTGGCGATCGCCATGCCGCTGCTGGTGATCTGGACCGATGCAATGGCGCTGATCGGCGGCATGGCGGCAGCCATGCTGGAACTGAACCTGTCGCCGGCGTACTTCATCCAGAAGCTGCCGGACGCGGTACCCCTGGCGAACTACTGGATCGGCCTAGGCAAGGGCGCCGTCTTCGGCAGCCTGATTGCGCTGGTGGCCTGTCATTTCGGCCTGCGCATCAAGGCAAATACCGAAAGCCTGGGCCAGGGCACGACGACCTCGGTCGTCACTGCCATCACGGTCGTCATTCTTGCCGACGCGGTGTTTGCAATCGTCTTCAATGGCGTGGGCTTCTGATGGACGCCCCGCAGCAGCAGGCGCGCGCGGACCAGCAGGCAGCCGACGCCCTGGCCGAAGCGCAAGCCCATGCGGCGCGCGTGGCCGGCGACGACGGCGGCGCGCGGGCGCAGCACGAAAACGCTGACGCAGCCGCAGCCGCAGCCGCAGCCGCGCGGGATGCCGGTCCGATCATCGACATCGACCACCTGCGTTCGCAGTTCGGCGACTTCGTGGTGCACGAAGACCTGCACCTGTCGATTGCCGCCGGCGAGATCGTGTCCCTGGTCGGCGGCTCGGGTTCCGGCAAGACCACGCTGCTGCGCCAGATCCTCGGCCTGGAAAAGCCGGCCGCCGGATGCGTGAAGGTATTCGGCGAAGACATCAACGGCGCCGACAGCGTGCGCCTGCAGCAGTTGCGCAATCGCTGGGGCATGCTGTTCCAGCAGGGCGCGCTGTTTTCCGCGCTGACGGCCTTCGACAACGTCGCCCAGCCGATGCGGGAGTTGCGCACCCTGCCCGAGGCCCTGATTCGCAGCGCGGTGCTGCTCAAGCTGCAGATGGTGGGCATCGATGCCGGCCAGGCGCTGAAGATGCCGGCCGACCTCTCCGGCGGCATGATCAAGCGGGTGGCGCTGGCGCGCGCCCTGGCGCTGGAGCCGGAGCTGCTGTTTCTCGACGAACCCACGGCCGGGCTCGACCCCAGCCTCTCCGACAGCTTCGTCGAGCTGATCGCCGGGCTGCACCGCGAGATGCAACTGACCGTGGTGATGGTCACGCATGATCTCGACACCATCTTCGCGCTGTCGACAAAAATTGCCGTGCTGGCCGACCAGCACGTGATCGCC